>NZ_JBSGDY010000021.1:0-53595 GCF_053602615.1 Micromonospora sp. NPDC004336 | reverse complement strand
CGGCGCGATCCCGCGTCGACGCCGAACCCACCCGCCGCTCGCGGAGGGCACCCCGAGGACGTACGCGCCCGGCGACGGTCACCGGCACGTGCCGGGAGCGCCCGTGGTCACTCCGCGTAGGGCTGGTCCGTGCCCTGGTCGCTGTAGCCGAGGCTCCAGACGTAGCCGTCGGGGTCGGCGAAGGTGCCGCCGTACCCGCCCCACGGCAGGGCGCCGGCGGGCTTGAGGATCGTGGCGCCGGCCTTCTCCGCCTCCGCCATGATCTCGTCGACCCGCGCCTGGCTGCGGACGACGTAGGTGAGGACCACCCCGCTGAAGCCGCTGCCCGCCGGGCTCAGGCCCACCTGCTCGGCCAGGCCCTCGCGGCCGTAGAAGCCGACGAGCGAGCCGTTGTCCGACTCGAAGAACACCGAGATGCCGTAGTCGTCCTTGACCTTCCAGCCGAGGCCCTCCCCGTAGAACTGCTTGGACCGGGCCATGTCCCGGACGCCGAGCAGGATCGAGCTCAGGTTCGCCTTCATGTCTTGTCTCCTTGTGTACGAGAAATGCACGCAAGGCCACGCTACGAACGGTTCGGTGTCCGGCGCTTCTCGATTCCTGACCGGTTCCGGCCACCCGGGTCGCCGCCCCGGGACGGGTGACTCAGCAGCCGACCTCGTGCAGCGCCGGCCACACCGGGTCGCTGCTGCGGCCGCTGACGGTCAACATGCCGCCGTCGGCGCCCCACGTCAGCTCGTACGTGCCCTCGGCGATGGGGCGGTAGCCGTCGTCGGCGGTCCACGAGCCGACCCGCCGGCCGATCCCGACGCGACCCACCTCGTACACCGCGCCGCTGCCGGCGAAGAGGAACGCCGTCTCCCGCGCCACCGCCCGGCAGCCGCCCGGGCCGTCCGGGGTCAGCACGTGGTACGTCGTGGAGAGGTCGTTCAGCCCGCCGAGCGCACTGCCCAGCGCCGTGAGGACGGTCAGCAGCGTCAGCGCCCACCGGGGTCCGCGGCCGGTGGCGGCCGGGCCGGGCGACGACGCGCGTACGCGGCGCCGGAACAGCAGGAGCGCCCACGAGACGACGAGCAGGGCGCCACCCAGCGCCCACCCGGGTACGACGCGCCCGCCGACCACCAGCAGCAGGCCGCTCCAGCCCGCGGCGACCAGCACGGCGGCCAGCACCGCGCATCCCGCCGCGACGGAGCGGAGCGGCGCGGTGCGGGGCGGCCCGCCCGGCGTACCCGATCGATCCGTGGCGTCGCCGGTCGGCGGGTTCGTCCCCGGCCTGGCCTGTCGTTCCGTCGCGTCCCCCGGCACGCGGCCATCGTAGGGAGTCGCCGCCCCGGGTGCGGTCCCGGGCGCGCGGGCCGGGCCGGGGACCGCCACCGCCGGGACGAGCGACGACGCTCCGCCGCCCGGTGCGCGCATCGGCCCGTCCTGATCCGTCGATCCCCGCCGGGGCGCCCCCCGCCGACCGGACGCGGCGTGTCCCGCCTCTGGCGCGATGGCTCAGAGCGGGTATGGTGGTCGATGCCCGGATGTGTGTCCGGACGGGTGGGTGTGACTCGCCGGGCGGTTGACGGATGCTGCCCGCGGGAGCGGGTCACCCCGGCCAGGCCAAGCGCCGAGCGGAATGCGACGAAGGTCGTATTCGGCACTGTACGAAGTGGTCGGTGGTGCCCGCAGGGCTCGTGATCTGGCCCGGGATGCCGAGGCCGGTGGTCCGAACGGCGCGACGTGGCCGACGCTCGGGTCGGCGGTACGCGCACCGCTTTTCTGGGTACCTGCCTTGTGGCACGATCGTGGAACCTCCACCATCCCCGTGACACCTTCTCGACAGGAGCAAACATGTCTGGTCGAAAGCCGGGCCGGCTGCTTGGCTCGCTTCTCGTGCTCGCCGCCCTCGCCAGCGGTGTCGTCGTCGGCGACCTCTCCACCCTCGGGGAAGCGCGGACGATGGACTGGATCTGGAACATGCCGTCGCTCTGACGATCCACGACTTCGATGATGTGAGCCGGCGCGACCGGTGAGGGGAGCGGCATGGCGGGTCGAGGCCGCACCGGTCCCCGCTCGACGGAATACGCCTGGCTGATCACCGGGCCGCTGGCGCTGCTCGCCGTCCTCTGCGCGACGGTGGTCGGCCTGGTCGCCCCGGCACCCTTCGGAAAATGGCCACTGGCAGCGCTGCTGCTGGTGGCCATGGTGGCTGCCGGCCTGCCGGTGCTGAACTTCACGGTCCGCCGGCAGTCCATCGGCATGACGCTGAACGAGATTCCCCTCGTCCTGGCGTTCTTCCTCGTCCGACCGCTCACCGTCGTGACGATCTACACGCTCGCGGCGATCATCACCCACGCGCGGCACCGCTTCGGCGCCACCAAGTTCTGGTTCAACGTGGCCCGGGCGGCCGCGGGGTCGTCGCTGGCAGTGCTCGTGCTCCAGGCGTTTCCGCCGTTGCAGGGCGTGGGCCCGCGCACCTGGCTGACCATGCTCGCCGCGGCGAGCATGGTCAATCTCGTCAGCCTGACCGCCATCGCCGGCGTGCACACGCTCCTGCAGGGCTGGCAGGCCGGCCGGGAGGTGTTCCGCAAGTCCGTTCCCGGGCACCTCGCCGCGGCGATCAACATCGTCTGCGGGATCATCATCCTGATCCTGATCGCCGCCACCTGGTGGTCGCTGCTGCTCCTGGCGGTCCTGGTCGCGGCGCTGGCCCTCGTCTACCGGGCCTACGCGCAGTTCTTCCGGCAGCACCGCACCCTCGCGGACATGTACGAGCTGAGCCGCGCGGTGAGCGAGAGCGGCCAGGACGGCACCCTGCCCGACGCCCTCCTCGGGCGCGTACGGGCGCTGATGCAGGCGGAGTACGCCACGCTCTGGCTGCCCGCCCAGGGGCGGCATCCCGAGGTGCTGCTGACCGCGCGCAACGACGACCCGGGCCTGCTCGACTTCGCCAAGACCCCGGCCGCGCTGCGGGAACGCGCCCGCGACGAGGGCCGTACGGTCGCCGTGGGGCGGGGCATGACGACCGACGGCGACCTGCGCGCGGCGCTCTCGGCGCAGCGCGTCAAGGACGTGATCGTGATCCCGCTGCGGTCCGGGCAGGCGGTCATCGGCACGCTGGAGGTGGCGAACCGGCTGGGGGACAGCAACTACTTCGTCCGCGCCGACGTGCCCCTGTTCGAGACGGTCGCGGCGCACGCGGCGGTGGCGCTGGAGAATTCCCGGCTCGTCGACCGGCTGCGGCACGACGCCTACCATGACACGCTGACCAAGCTGCCCAACCGGCGGCGGATCAGCGGCGCCCTGGACGAGGCGGTGAAGATCCGGGCGCCCGGCGAGGTGGTGGCGCTGCTCCTCTTCGACGTCGACCGGCTGCGCCAGGTCAACGAGTCGCTCGGGCACGCCGCCGGCGACAAGGTGCTGGTCGAGGTCGCCGACCGACTGCGCTCCTGCGCCCCGTCCTCCGCCCTGGTGGGCCGGGCCGGCGGCGACGAGTTCCTCGTCACGCTGCGGCTGGAGAGCGCGGAGGCGGCGGTCGAGCTGGCCGCCCAGCTGCGCGAGCAGATCCGCGACGAGATGGTCTTCGACGCGCTCACCCTGGACGTGGACACGGCGGTCGGTGTCGCCGTGCACCCGGACCACGGCAGCGACGCCGCCTCCCTGCTGCAACGGGTCGACCTGGCGGCGACTGCGGCCAAGTCCGTCCCGGGCAGCGTGCAACTGTTCAACCCGGCGCTGGAGTCCCGGTCGTTGCGGCGGCTCGGGCTCGCCGGCGACCTGCGGCGGGCGCTGGACGAGGGCGAGCTGGAGGTCTACTTCCAGCCGAAGGTGACGCTGCGGGACCGCCGGCTGGTCGGCGTCGAGTGCCTGGCCCGGTGGGAGCATCCGGCGCACGGTTCGGTCGCCCCGGAGGACTTCGTGGCGGTGGCCGAGCACACCGGTCAGCTCGGCCGGCTCACCGAGATCGTCCTCCGGGAGGGGCTGCGGCGCAGCCGGGACTGGTCGCACGCCGGCCAGCCGCTCGCCGTCGCGGTCAACCTCTCCGCCCGTACGCTCACCGACCAGCACTTCCCGGCCCGCGTCTCCGAGCTGCTCGACGAGTACGACGTGCCGCCGCAGCGGCTCACGCTGGAGATCAAGGAGGCCGGGGTGCTGGACGGCACCGACCGGCCCATCCCGACCCTGCGCCGGCTGCGCGACCTCGGCGTGCGGCTCTCGGTCGACGACTTCGGCACGGGCGATTCCTCCCTGGCCCACCTGCGCCGGCTGCCCGTGCACGAGGTGAAGGTCGACCGTTCCTTCGTGCAGGGCATGGCGACGGATCCGGGCGACCTGGCGATCGTGAACGCGGTGGTCACCCTCTCCCAGCAGTTCGGCCTGGCCGTGGTCGCCGAGGGCGTGGAGAGCGAGCTGACGCTGGAGCTGCTGCAGGACATCGGCTGCGAGATCGGCCAGGGCTTCCTGTTCAGCCGGCCGCTGCCGTACGAGCGGCTGGAGGCCTGGTTCGGCGCCCAGGTGGACCCGGAGACCATCACCGCGGGGGAGCTGCCCCGGCTGCGGGTGGTGCCCTGAGCTGCGCGGATGCGCGGGTGGGGGATCCGATTTCATCTCCACCGCGGGGCCGTGTAATGTATCCCCTGCGCGTCACCCCCCGGGGAGATCGCGCAGGCCCCCTTAGCTCAGTCGGCAGAGCGTCTCCATGGTAAGGAGAAGGTCTACGGTTCGATTCCGTAAGGGGGCTCAGAGGGTCCGGCTGGACCCGCCACGGCGGTGTAGCTCAGATGGTAGAGCAAGCGGCTCATAATCGCTGTGTCGCCGGTTCAAGTCCGGCCACCGCTACTCGTCCTCCGGGCTGGTTCCCGGTGGCCGGTGGGATGGGCGCCACAGGCGCCCACTTTGCATGTCCGCGCCGTCAGCGCGTAGGCTGATGCGCCGTAGTTGTTACCCGTTAGCGAGGAAGGCACTCCGCCGTGGCGAAGGCGACCGATGTCCGGCCGAAGATCACTTTGGCGTGTGTGGAGTGCAAGGAGCGCAACTACATCACGCGCAAGAACCGTCGTAACGACCCGGACCGCATCGAGCTGAAGAAGTTCTGCCCGCGGGACGGCAAGCACACGGTCCACCGCGAGACCCGCTGACCGGCGGCCGGCTCCGCCGGCCCGGTCCCTGGCACTTCCGATCGCCGATCCGTTAGGACGGCGCGGCTTCGGCCGTCGCCGCCCGAACGGATCGGCGATCTTTTTTTGCGTGTAGGTTCGCGGCATGTCCCTGGACCCGTCCTTCGTCGGCCGGACGTATCCGCCGACCGCCCCCTACCAGGTGGGCCGAGAAAAGATCCGTGAGTTCGCGACGGCGATCGGCGCGACCGACCCGGCCCACCACGATCCGGAGGCCGCCCGCGCGCTCGGCCACCCCGACGTGGTCGCCCCGCCGACCTTTCCCGTGGTGGTCAGCATGGCCGCCAGCCAGCAGATCATCGACGACCCGGACCTGGGCGTCGACTACAGCCGGGTCGTCCACGGCGACCAGCGCTTCGCCTACACCCGCCCGGTGGTGGCGGGCGACGAGCTGGTCTGCGTCTGCGTCGTCGAGGACGTCAGCAGTCGCGGCGGGCACGACTTCCTGACCACCCGTACCGAGGTCGGCACGCCGGCCGGCGAGCCGGTGGTGACCGTCTGGTCGAAGATCGTCGTACGCGGGGAGGGCTGAGATGGAGCTGCCAGCCAAGACGTTCCGGGTGACGCGCGCGGACCTGGTCCGCTACGCCGGCGCCTCGGGGGACTTCAACCCGATCCACTGGAGCGACCGGTTCGCCACCAAGGTGGGGCTGCCCGGGGTGATCGCCCACGGCATGTTCACCATGGCGCTGGTCGGCCGCGCGCTGACCGAGTGGGCCGGCCGGCCGGACGCGGTCGTCGACTACAACGTCCGCTTCACCCGGCCGGTGGTCGTCCCGGACGACGACGAGGGCACCGAGATCGAGGTCACGGCGGTGGTGCGTGAGGTCACCGAGGAGGGCCTGACCAGGCTCGACGTGACCGCCACGTGCCACGGCGAGAAGGTGCTCTCGCAGGCCCGGGCGACCGTCCGGACGGCGGGCTGACCAGGCCGGCGACGCGCGATGGGCAGACCGGTTGGGAAAGTCGCGCGACTACCCGTACACTGGTCCGCCGTGGGGCAAGTGACCCCTGCGCGGTCGTGTGACCGGGCGGGGCGAGCGTTGCCGCACAGGGGTGTAGCTCAATTGGCAGAGCAGCGGTCTCCAAAACCGCAGGCTGCAGGTTCAAGTCCTGTCACCCCTGCGCCTCAGGCCTGACCGTTCCCGTGGGTCGCGCCGCCCGTAGGGCGGCGTCCGGCCCGTGGTGGTGGCATCGGCGGGGTGGTTCCGAGGCATTCGGGCCGTCCGGTCGATCCGCCGGCCGCGGCCCGTCGCGGGACGGTTGGTCCGGCCGGCGTGACCAAGCGCTGCGCACGCCCACGGCGTGCGACCCGACATCCCGCGACGGAGGGCGAAGTGGCCGACAAGAAGCGGCGCGGCGAGGACGCCGGCGACGACCGTCTGCACGACGAGATCGTCGACGACGTGGCCGACGACGACGCCACCGACGCCGAAGCCGAGGAGCCGGTTTCCCGCGGCGGCACCGCGACCCGGTCGCGGGCGAAGGCCGAGTCGGCCGACAGCCGGCCGAAGACCAAGACGGACACCGATCGCGTGGGTCTGTTCGGCCGCATCGCCCGATTCATCCGCGAGGTCGTGGCCGAGCTGCGTAAGGTCATCTGGCCGACCCGCAAGGAGCTGCTGACCTACACGGCCGTGGTGGTCGCCTTCGTCGCGGTGATGCTGACGATCGTGGCCGGCCTGGACTTCGCCTTCGCGAAGGGCGTGCTGTGGGTCTTCGGCAACCCCAGCTGAGCGGCCGACTGAGCCGATAGTGACGGAAGTGAGCGAGCGTGCCTGAGTACGACGAGACCGCCGAGACCACGGACGAGCAGTCCACGGTGGCGACGGCGGCTGGTGACGAGTCGGTCGAGGCCGCCAGCGAGCCGGAGTTCCCCACCACCGAGCCCGCCCCGGACGAGGATTTCGACCCGGTCGCCGAGCTGCGGCAGAAGCTGCGCTACGCGCCGGGCGACTGGTACGTGGTGCACTCGTACGCCGGCTACGAGAACAAGGTCAAGACCAACCTCGAGACCCGGATCACGAGCCTCGACATGGAGGACTACATCTACCAGGTCGAGGTGCCGACCCGGGAAGAGGTCGAGGTCAAGAACGGGAAGCGGTCGCAGGTCCAGGCCAAGGTCTTCCCGGGCTACATCCTGGTGCGGATGGAGCTGACCGCCGAGTCCTACTCCTGCGTGCGCAACACGCCGGGCGTGACGGGCTTCGTCGGCGCGACCGACCGGGCCGACCGGCCGGCCCCGCTCTCCCTCGACGAGGTGCTGAAGTGGCTGGCGCCGGCCGTCGAGACCGAGCAGAAGAAGGCCAAGCCCGAGATCAAGGTCCTCGACTTCGAGGTCGGCGACTCGGTCACGGTCACCGACGGCGCCTTCGCCTCGCTGCCGGCGACGATCAGCGAGATCAACGCCGACCAGCAGAAGCTCAAGGTGCTCGTGTCGATCTTCGGTCGTGAGACGCCCGTGGAGCTCAACTTCAACCAGGTCACCAAGATCTGACGTACGGTCGCCGGCGGTGGGCAGCGTCCCGCCGCCGGCGCACCCGTTCCCGCCCGCTCGACCTCGGCGGGAGGGACGCCGGGACACTGCGCTACCCTAGAACGTCGCCGCTGTCGAATCGCGCTGACCGTGCGCGCCCGTGGCCGGCACCTTTCCCAGTTTCAAGCCCCAGGAAGAGACATGCCTCCGAAGAAGAAGCTCGTCAAGACGTTCACGCTTCAGCTGCCGGCGGGCCAGGCCACCCCGGCGCCGCCGGTCGGCCCCGCGCTCGGCCAGCACGGCGTGAACATCATGGAGTTCTGCAAGTCCTACAACGCGCAGACCGAGTCCCAGCGGGGCGACATCGTCCCCGCCGAGATCAGCGTCTACGAGGACCGCAGCTTCACGTTCGTGCTGAAGACCCCGCCCGCCGCCCGGCTGCTGATCAAGGCCGCCGGCGTGCAGAAGGGCTCGGGCGTCCCGCACAAGGAGAAGGTCGGCTCGGTCACCCGCGCCCAGGTGCGCGAGATCGCCGAGAAGAAGATGGCCGACCTCAACGCCAACGACGTCGACCAGGCCGAGAAGATCATCGCCGGCACCGCCCGGTCGATGGGCCTCGACGTCACCGACTGACCTCGGTCACCGCCAGATCCAGTTCGTGGGAGGGCGCGCGGACGTCGCGGCCCGCCATAGACCACAGGAGTCACAGGACATGCAGCGCAGCAAGAGCTACCGCAAGGCCGCCGAGGTCATCGACCGGTCGAAGCTCTACACCCCCGCCGAGGCCGTGAAGCTGGCCAAGGACACCACCACCGCCAAGTTCGACGCCACGGTCGAGGTCGCCATGCGCCTCGGCGTCGACCCCCGCAAGGCGGACCAGATGGTCCGCGGCACGGTCAACCTGCCGCACGGCACCGGTAAGACCGCCCGCGTGATCGTCTTCGCCGCCGGCGCGAAGGCCGAGGAGGCCGCCGCCGCCGGTGCGGACGAGGTGGGCACCGACGAGCTGGTCGCCCGGATCCAGGGCGGTTGGCTCGACTTCGACGCGGCGATCGCCACGCCCGACCAGATGGCCAAGATCGGCCGGATCGCGCGGATCCTGGGCCCGCGCGGCCTGATGCCGAACCCGAAGACCGGCACGGTGACCATGGACGTCACCAAGGCCGTCTCGGACATCAAGGGCGGTAAGATCACCTTCCGGGTGGACAAGCACTCGAACCTGCACCTGATCATCGGCAAGGCGTCCTTCTCGGAGAGCCAGCTGATCGACAACTACGCGGCGGTCCTCGACGAGGTCCTGCGGGCCAAGCCGTCCGCCGCGAAGGGCAAGTACCTCAAGAAGGTCACCCTCACCACCACCATGGGCCCGGGCGTCCCGGTCGACCCGAACCTGGTGAAGAACCTGCAGGAGGGCTCGGCCGAGGCCTGAGCACACCAGCACCCGGAACGGGGCGTCGCCACACCGTGGCGGCGCCCCGTTCCGCGTCCGCTGTGGCATGCTCGGCCGGTGCGGCTCGAAGACGTCTGGCTGCGGTACCGGCGGCGTGGGCCCTGGGTGCTGCGGGCAACCGACGTGCGCGTCGACCCGGGCGAGGTCGTGGTCGTGCTCGGCCGCAACGGCGTCGGCAAGTCGACCCTGCTCCAGGTGGCGGCCGGGGTGCTGCGGCCGAGCCGGGGGCGGGTGACCGACCGGCCCCGGCACGTCGGGTGGGTCCCGGAGCGCTTCCCCGCCGACCAGCCCTTCACCGTCGAGCGCTACCTGGCCGCCATGGGGCGCGTCGCCGGCCTCGACCCGCTCGCGGCGGGCCGGGCCGTCGACCACTGGACCGACCGGCTGGGCCTGGCCGGCTTCCGCCGGGTGCGGCTGCCGGAGCTCTCCAAGGGCACCGCCCAGAAGGTCGGCCTGGCCCAGGCGGTGCTGCGCCCGCCCGGCCTGCTGGTGCTCGACGAGCCGTGGGAGGGGCTGGACGCCGCCACCCGGGAGCTGGTGCCCGCCGTGATCGACGAGGTGGCGACCGCGGGCGGGGCGGTGCTGGTCAGCGACCATCGCGGCGAGATCGCCCGGCTGCCCGACGCCCGGCGCTGGACGGTGGCCGACGGCGCCGTCACCGAGGCCGCGCCGCCGCCCGACGAGGCAGTCGCCGTGGTCGAGGTGGCGGTGCCGGCCGCGCGGGTCGCCGGCGCCGTCGCCCGGTTGCGCGCCGAGGGGCATCACGTCCTTCGCGTACGCCCCGGCGCGTCCGCGCCGCCCGACCCCGCCCAGGGGACGGCGGTGCCGGCCGCGGAGATCGGCGCTGCGGAGCCGGGCGGGCCGGCCGGCGGGGGAGCGCGGTGACCGCCCTGCTCCGGCTGCGGCTGGCCGGCTTCCTGCGTACGGGGCGGGCGCTGGCCCCGCTGCTCGCCGGCCTGGTGGCCCTCGGCATCCTCTACGGCGGCGGTCGGGCCCAGCCGGGCGAGGCGTACGGCGTCTCGGCGGTGGTGCTCTTCCCGGTGCTGGCCTGGCAGACCAAGGTGCTGCTGGACGTCGAGCCCGACGTGCAGCGCCGGCTGGCCCAGGCCCTGGTCGGCGCGCGCCGGGAGCGGCTCGCCGGCCTGCTCGCCGCCGGCGTGGCCGGGCTGGGCACGGTGGCCGTCGCGCTGACCTTCCCGTGGCTGGTCGGCGGGGTCACCGGTCCCGTGGCGCCGGACGACCGCCCGGTGCCCCTCGGCATCGCCGTCGGGCTGTGGGCGCACCTGCTGGCCGTACCGGCGGCGGTGGCGCTCGGGGCGCTGGCCAGCCGCGCCTCGGCGGGCGGCGCGGGGCGCGGCGTCGCGGTGCTGGCGCTGGGCGGCGTCGGCGCGGTCGTGCTCGGCCTGAGCGGCTCGGTGGCGCCGTGGCTGGCGCCGCCGGTGATGGCGACGGCGCGGGCCGCCGCCGGCGACCTGGGCGCGCCGACCGTGGCGCTGCTGACCGCCTGGGCCGCCGCCTGGAGCGCGGTCGCCGGCGCGGCCTACCTCTGGCGGCGTCGCCACCGCCCCTGAGCGTCCACCGCCGGGTAGTCAACTCGTCCCACGCGCGGCGTGACCCGGCACACCCGGGGCGATTTGGCGGTCGCGGCACTCCTCGCGTAACCTTGGCCGCGAAGTTCCACCCAGAGACCGCTGGTCACCGTGCCCCGGCACGGTCGAAGGTCCCGCGACGACGGGCGACCCGCGCAGGGCGGTAAGCGAAATTCGGTGCTGAGCACGGTCCGCCGACTGTGCCTCGTGTCCCGGCCCTCGCCCCGTGCGCCCTGCGCCGGGGCTTTCTCGTTCTCGTGATGCCTCCGCTCCCGTCGAAAGCTCCGGCCGACGACGGTGACCAGCCTCGAGCAACGAGAGAGGAGGGACATGGCGGACAAGCCGATCCGGGCCGACAAGGCCACGGCCGTCGCTGAGCTGACCGAGAGCTTCCGCAACGCGGGCGCCACGGTGCTGACCGAGTACCGCGGTCTGACGGTTTCCCAGCTCACCCAGCTGCGACGCTCGCTCGGCAAGGAGACCAGCTACACGGTCGCGAAGAACACGCTCGCGAAGCGTGCCGCGTCCGACGCTGGCATCTCCGGTCTCGACGAGATGTTCACCGGTCCTACCGCGCTGACTTTCGTTTCGGGCGACGTCGTCGAGGCGGCGAAGGGGCTTCGCGACTTCGCGAAGGCCAACCCGAAGCTCGTCATCAAGGGCGGTGTCTTCGAGGGCAAGGCCATTTCCGCGGCCGAGGTCACGAAGCTCGCCGACCTGGAGTCCCGTGAGGTGCTGCTGGCCAAGCTGGCCGGCGCGATGAAGGGCAACCTGAGCAAGGCCGCGGCCCTGTTCCAGGCTCCGCTCTCCAAGGCCGCCCGTGCGGCGGCCGCCCTGGCGGACAAGCGCGAGAAGGAGGGCGCCGAGGCGGCCTGAGGCCCCGCGGCGCACCCAGTTCTTACCTAACAGATTCAGGAAAGGACGCCAGACATGGCGAAGCTCAGCACCGACGAGCTGCTCGACGCGTTCAAGGAGATGACGCTGATCGAGCTCTCCGAGTTCGTGAAGCAGTTCGAGGAGACCTTCGAGGTCACCGCCGCCGCCCCGGTCGCCGTGGCCGCGGGTGCCCCGGCCGCCGGCGGTGCCGCCGCCCCGGCCGAGGATGAGAAGGACGAGTTCGACGTCATCCTCGAGGCTGACGGCGGCAAGAAGATCCAGGTCATCAAGGTCGTGCGCGAGCTGACCGGCCTGGGCCTCAAGGAGGCCAAGGACCTGGTCGAGGCCGCTCCGAAGGCCGTCCTGGAGAAGGCCAACAAGGAGACCGCCGACAAGGCCAAGGCCAAGCTCGAGGGCGAGGGCGCCAAGGTCACCCTCAAGTGACCTGAGGTCGACCAGGCGCGCGTCCGGCTCACGTGAGCCGGGGCACACCGCGTCACGGCGGGCGGTGATCCGACAGCGGATCGCCGCCCGCCGTCGTGGTGCACCCGGCGTCCAACGCGGTGAGCAGGGCGTCCGCGCCCGGCGACGGCGACCGTGCGGCGCCTGCCGGTAGCCCGCGGGTGGGAAAGACGGGGCGACCCGGATGCCGGCCCTTGACGCGGCCCCGGGCTGACAGGCACGCTGACACCAGCAAGACCTTCCGCGCTTGCAACGGCCACCACTTGGGTAATGGCAGCGGCAGCACCACCGGCCGCCACACCCGAGCGGCCCGGCAGGAACGTCGCGTTCCGAGCGGCCCGGTGAGACCCCGTTCGAGGGGGTCCCGAGGCACGTTCCGCGACGACCTGCGGGGTGGGCTGGACAGCGGTTAGCCTCTCGGCTACACTGCTAGTTTGCGCTGCCTTCCGACTTGACCCCTGCTCGGAAATGTCCGGTTATGGATATTTCCGGTGGGGTCATTGGAGTGCACGCGTACCAGCCGTTCTGCAGCACCGGTCCTCGGAAGGACGCATCTTGGCAGCTTCCCGCCCTGCGAAGACCAGTCGTACGTCGAGCGCATTCGCTCCCCGCCGAGTTTCATTCGGCAGGATCACCGAACACCTCGAGGTCCCCAACCTCCTCGCCATCCAGAACGAGTCCTTCGACTGGCTCGTCGGCAACGAGGCTTGGCAGGGCCGGTCGGCGGACGACCCGCACGCACGCTCGGGTCTCGCGGAGATCCTCGACGAGATCAGTCCCATTGAGGACTTCTCCGGCACCATGTCGCTCTCCTTCTCGGCTCCGCGCTTCGACGAGGTCAAGGCCTCGATCGAGGAGTGCAAGGAGAAGGACCTGACCTACTGCGCGCCGCTGTTCGTGACCGCGGAGTTCACCAACAACACCACCGGCGAGATCAAGAGCCAGACGGTGTTCATGGGTGACTTCCCGATGATGACGCCGAAGGGCACCTTCATCATCAACGGCACCGAGCGCGTCGTCGTCAGCCAGCTCGTCCGGTCCCCGGGCGTCTACTTCGACAAGCAGCCGGACAAGACCTCCGACCGCGACCTCTCCAGCGTCAAGGTGATCCCGAGCCGGGGTGCCTGGCTGGAGTTCGACATCGACAAGCGCGAGACGGTCGGCGTTCGCATCGACCGCAAGCGCCGGCAGGCCGTCACGGTGCTGCTCAAGGCCATCGGTTGGTCGGCCGAG
The DNA here is from genome assembly GCF_053602615.1 of Micromonospora sp. NPDC004336. NCBI lineage: Bacteria > Bacillati > Actinomycetota > Actinomycetes > Micromonosporales > Micromonosporaceae > Micromonospora > Micromonospora sp. NPDC004336. The sequence goes on along the minus strand of NZ_JBSGDY010000021.1, from coordinate 40,350 downwards.
CGGATCCGCGAGCGGTTCGGCTGGTCCGAGCTGATGATGACCACGCTCGAGAAGGACCACATCGCCGGCCAGGACGAGGCGCTACTCGACATCTACCGGAAGCTCCGCCCTGGCGAGCCGCCGACCCGCGAGAACGCCCAGACCCTGCTCGACAACCTCTTCTTCAACCCGAAGCGGTACGACGTCGCCAAGGTCGGGCGTTACAAGTTCAACAAGAAGCTCGAGCTGGAGGTGCCGATCACCACCGGCACGCTGACCGAGGACGACATCGTCGCCACCGTGGAATACCTCTGCCGGCTGCACGCCGGTGAGGAGGGCTACGAGGCCGACGACATCGACCACTTCGGCAACCGGCGCCTGCGTACGGTGGGCGAGCTGATCCAGAACCAGGTCCGGGTCGGTCTGTCCCGGATGGAGCGCGTCGTCCGCGAGCGGATGACGACCCAGGACGTCGAGGCGATCACGCCGCAGACCCTGATCAACATCCGCCCGGTGGTGGCGGCGATCAAGGAGTTCTTCGGCACCTCGCAGCTGTCCCAGTTCATGGACCAGACCAACCCGCTGGCGGGCCTGACCCACCGGCGCCGGCTGAGCGCGCTCGGCCCGGGTGGTCTGTCCCGGGAGCGGGCCGGCTTCGAGGTCCGCGACGTGCACCCGTCCCACTACGGCCGGATGTGCCCGATCGAGACGCCGGAAGGCCCGAACATCGGTCTGATCGGCGCGCTGTCCACCTTCGCCCGGGTCAACCCGTTCGGCTTCATCGAGACGCCGTACCGGAAGGTCGTCGACGGTCGGGTCACCGACCAGATCGACTACCTGACCGCGGACGAGGAGGACCGGTTCGTCAAGGCGCAGGCCAACGCGCCGCTGCGGGCCGACGGCACGTTCGCCGAGGACCGCGTCCTGGTCCGCCGTAAGGGCGGCGAGACCGAGGACGTCCCGCCGGCGTCCGTGGACTACATGGACGTGTCGCCGCGGCAGATGACCTCGGTCGCGACCGCGATGATCCCGTTCCTCGAGCACGACGACGCCAACCGGGCGCTGATGGGCGCGAACATGCAGCGCCAGGCGGTGCCGCTGGTCAAGGCCGAGTCCCCGCTGGTCGGCACCGGCATGGAATACCGTGCCGCGGTCGACGCCGGTGACGTGGTCGTCGCCGAGGTCGGTGGTGTCATCGAGGACCTCTGCGCCGACTACATCACCATCCACCAGGACGACGGCCACCGCCGCACGTACCTGCTGCACAAGTTCCGCCGCTCCAACGCCGGCTCCTGCGTCAACCAGAAGCCGGTCGTCTTCGAGGGCGATCGCGTCGAGGCCGGCCAGGTCATCGCCGACGGTCCCTGCACCGACGAGGGCGAGATGGCGCTCGGGCGCAACCTGCTCGTGGCGTTCATGTGCTGGGAGGGCCACAACTACGAGGACGCGATCATCCTGTCGCAGCGCCTCGTGCAGCAGGACGTCCTCACCTCGATCCACATCGAGGAGCACGAGGTCGACGCCCGGGACACCAAGCTGGGCCCGGAGGAGATCACCCGCGACATCCCGAACGTCAGCGAGGAGATGCTCGCCGACCTCGACGAGCGCGGCATCATCCGGATCGGCGCCGAGGTCGTCCCCGGTGACATCCTGGTCGGCAAGGTCACGCCCAAGGGCGAGACCGAGCTGACCCCGGAGGAGCGGCTGCTCCGCGCGATCTTCGGTGAGAAGGCGCGCGAGGTCCGCGACACCTCGCTGAAGGTGCCGCACGGCGAGACCGGCACGGTCATCGGCGTGCGTACCTTCTCCCGCGAGGACGGCGACGAGCTGCCGCCGGGCGTCAACGAGCTGGTCCGGGTCTACGTCGCCCAGAAGCGGAAGATCCAGGACGGTGACAAGCTCGCCGGCCGGCACGGCAACAAGGGCGTCATCTCCAAGATCCTTCCGGTCGAGGACATGCCGTTCCTCGAGGACGGCACCCCGGTCGACATCGTGCTCAACCCGCTGGGTGTGCCGAGCCGGATGAACATCGGCCAGGTGCTGGAGACGCACCTCGGCTGGGTGGCCAAGACCGGTTGGAAGGTCGACGGCGACGACGCCGAGTGGAAGCGTCAGCTCCGCTCGATCGAGGCGCACGAGTCCGAGCCGGACACCAACGTGGCCACGCCGGTCTTCGACGGCGCCCGCGAGGAGGAGATCTCCGGTCTGCTGGCGTCGACCCTGCCCAACCGGGACGGCAAGCAGCTGATCGGCTCCACCGGCAAGGCGCAGCTTTTCGACGGCCGCTCCGGCGAGCCGCTGCCGGACCCGATCGCGGTCGGCTACATCTACATCCTGAAGCTCAACCACCTGGTCGACGACAAGATCCACGCCCGGTCGACCGGCCCGTACTCGATGATCACGCAGCAGCCGCTGGGTGGTAAGGCGCAGTTCGGTGGCCAGCGCTTCGGTGAGATGGAGTGCTGGGCGATGCAGGCGTACGGCGCCGCCTACGCCCTGCAGGAGCTGTTGACGATCAAGTCCGACGACGTCCTCGGCCGGGTCAAGGTCTACGAGGCGATCGTCAAGGGCGAGAACATCCCCGAGCCGGGCATCCCCGAGTCGTTCAAGGTGCTGCTCAAGGAGCTGCAGTCGCTGTGCCTCAACGTCGAGGTGCTCTCCAGCGACGGCGTGGCCCTCGAGATGCGCGAGACCGACGACGAGGTGTTCCGGGCCGCGGAGGAGCTGGGCATCGACCTGTCCCGGCGCGAGCCGAGCTCGGTCGAAGAGGTCTGAGGTGAGTGGTCGGGGGCCGGCTCGCCGGCTCCCGACCCCACCCACTAGCTAGCAGTACAGACGACGACATAGGGGACATAGTGCTCGACGTCAACTTCTTCGACGAGCTGCGCATTGGCCTCGCCACCGCCGACGACATCCGTCAGTGGTCGCACGGCGAGGTCAAGAAGCCTGAAACGATCAACTACCGCACCCTGAAGCCGGAAAAGGACGGGCTCTTCTGCGAGAAGATCTTCGGTCCGCAGCGGGACTGGGAGTGCTACTGCGGTAAGTACAAGCGGGTCCGCTTCAAGGGCATCATCTGCGAGCGCTGCGGCGTCGAGGTGACCCGGTCGAAGGTCCGCCGTGAGCGCATGGGCCACATCGAGCTCGCCGCCCCGGTGACCCACATCTGGTACTTCAAGGGCGTGCCGAGCCGGCTGGGCTACCTGCTGGACCTCGCCCCCAAGGACCTCGAAAAGATCATCTACTTCGCCTCGTACGTCGTGACGAGCGTGGACGCCGAGGCGCGTCACCGCGACCTCTCGACGATCGAGAACGAGATCCTGGCCGAGAAGCGGCAGGCCGAGAACAGCCGCGACTCGGAGATCGAGAAGCGGGCCGCCAAGCTCGAGGCCGACCTGGCCGAGCTGGAGGCCGAGGGTGCCAAGGCGGACGTGCGGCGCAAGGTCAAGGAGGGCGGAGAGCGCGAGATGCGCCAGATCCGCGACCGGGCCCAGCGCGAGATCGACCGCCTGGACGAGGTGCTCGACACCTTCCGCAAGCTGGAGCCGAAGCAGCTCGTCACCGACGAACTGCTCTACCGCGAGCTGCGCGACCGCTTCGGCGAGTACTTCACCGGCGGCATGGGCGCCGAGGCCATCAAGGCGCTGGTCCAGAACATGGACCTCGACGCCGAGGCCGAGAGCCTGCGCGAGACCATCCGCTCCGGCAAGGGCCAGCGGAAGATCCGGGCGCTCAAGCGGCTCAAGGTCGTCGCGGCGTTCCTGAACACCCGCAACTCGCCGCTCGGCATGGTGCTGGACTGCGTCCCGGTCATCCCGCCGGACCTGCGCCCGATGGTGCAGCTCGACGGTGGCCGCTTCGCGACCTCCGACCTGAACGACCTGTACCGCCGCGTGATCAACCGGAACAACCGCCTCAAGCGGCTGATCGACCTCGGCGCGCCCGAGATCATCGTCAACAACGAGAAGCGGATGCTCCAGGAGGCCGTCGACGCGCTGTTCGACAACGGCCGCCGCGGCCGGCCGGTCACCGGCCCGGGCAACCGCCCGCTCAAGTCGCTGTCCGACATGCTCAAGGGCAAGCAGGGCCGGTTCCGCCAGAACCTGCTGGGCAAGCGCGTCGACTACTCCGGCCGTTCGGTCATCGTGGTCGGCCCGAAGCTCAAGCTGCACCAGTGCGGCCTGCCCAAGCAGATGGCGCTGGAGCTGTTCAAGCCGTTCGTGATGAAGCGGCTGGTGGACCTCAACCACGCGCAGAACATCAAGTCCGCCAAGCGGATGGTCGAGCGGCAGCGGCCGGTCGTGTGGGACGTGCTGGAAGAGGTCATCGGCGAGCACCCGGTGCTGCTGAACCGGGCGCCGACCCTGCACCGACTGGGCATCCAGGCCTTCGAGCCGCAGCTGGTCGAGGGCAAGGCCATCCAGATCCACCCGCTGGTCTGCACCGCGTTCAACGCCGACTTCGACGGTGACCAGATGGCGGTGCACGTGCCGCTCTCCGCCGAGGCCCAGGCCGAGGCGCGGATCCTGATGCTGTCGTCGAACAACATCCTCAAGCCGGCCGACGGCAAGCCCGTCACCATGCCCACCCAGGACATGGTCATCGGCCTCTACCACCTCACCCACCGCACCGAGGGCGAGCGGGGCGAGGGCCGGGCGTTCAGCTCCGACGCCGAGGCCCGGATGGCGTTCGACAACGGCGAGCTGCACCTGCAGGCCCCGGTGAAGATCCGGCTGCGTGGCGTGGTCGGGGTCGACAACGGCGCCGGCGCCGAGCCGTGGACCGCCCCGGAGGGCTGGGTCGAGGGCGACCCGCTGACCGTGGAGACCACCCTCGGCCGGGTGCTGTTCAACGAGACGCTGCCGCAGGGCTACCGCTTCGTGAACTACGAGATCCGCAAGGGTCAGCTCTCCGCGATCGTCAACGACCTCGCCGAGCGCTTCCCCAAGGTGGCCCTCGCGGCCACCCTGGACGGGCTCAAGGAGGCCGGTTTCCACTGGGCCACCTGGTCCGGCGTGACGATCGGCATGGAGGACGTCATCGCTCCGCCGCGCAAGCGGGAGATCCTGGAGCGGTACGAGAAGGAAGCCGACCGGATCGACAAGCAGTACCAGCGTGGTCTGATGACCGCCGAGGAGCGCCGCGGCGAGCTCATCGAGATCTGGACCAAGGCGACCAACGAGGTCGCCAAGGAGATGGACACCGCGCTGCCGCAGGAGAACCCGCTGTGGAAGATGATCAACTCGGGTGCCCGCGGTAACCTGCTCCAGCTCCGGCAGATCGCGGCGATCCGTGGTCTGGTGGCCAACCCGAAGGGTGAGATCATCCCGCGGCCCATCAAGGCCAGCTACCGGGAGGGTCTGTCCGTACTGGAGTACTTCATCTCCACGCACGGCGCCCGGAAGGGTCTCGCGGACACCGCCCTGCGTACCGCCGACTCGGGTTACCTGACCCGTCGTCTGGTGGACGTCTCGCAGGACGTCATCATCCGCGAGGAGGACTGCGGCACCGACCGCGCCATCCCGATGCAGATCGGTGAGCGGCTCGACGGCAGGCTGGTCGTGCACGAGCACGCCGAGACCAGCGTGCACGCCCGGACGCTGGCCGACGACATCAAGGGGCCGGACGGCACCGTCGTCGCCGAGCGGGGCCAGGACATCAACTCCATCCTGGTCGACAAGATCGTCGCCGCCGGGGTGGAGACGGTCCGGGTGCGCAGCGTGCTCACCTGCGAGTCGAAGCTGGGCGTCTGCGGTGCGTGCTACGGCCGCTCGCTGCCGACCGGCAAGACGGTGGACGTCGGCGAGGCGGTCGGCATCATCGCCGCCCAGTCGATCGGTGAGCCGGGCACGCAGCTGACGATGCGTACCTTCCACACCGGTGGTGTCGCGGGTGAGGACATCACCCAGGGTCTGCCCCGTGTCCAGGAGATCTTCGAGGCCCGGGTGCCGAAGGGCAAGGCGCCCATCGCCGACACCCCGGGTCGGATCCGGATCGAGGACGGCGAGCGTTCGCGGAAGATCATCGTGGTGCCGGACGACGGCAGCGACGAGATCGTCTACGACAAGATCTCCAAGCGGGTCCGGCTGCGGACCCACGACGGCGGTCACGTCGCGGTCGGCGAGAAGCTCACCGAGGGCACCATCGACCCGCACGAGCTGCTGCGGATCATGGGTCCGCGGGCGGTCCAGGTCCACCTGACCAGTGAGGTCCAGGAGGTCTACCGCTCGCAGGGTGTGCTGATCCACGACAAGCACATCGAGATCATCATCCGCCAGATGCTCAAGCGGGTGACGGTCATCGACTCCGGCTCGACCGAGTTCCTGCCGGGCGTGCTGGTCGACCGGGCGCTGTTCGAGTCGGAGAACCGCCGACTCGTCTCCGAGGGTGGCGAGCCCGCCGCCGGTCGCCCGGTGCTGATGGGTATCACCAAGGCCTCGCTGGCCACCGACTCCTGGCTCTCGGCGGCCTCCTTCCAGGAGACCACCCGGGTGCTGACCGACGCGGCGATCAACTCGCGCAGCGACTCGCTCGTCGGCCTCAAGGAGAACGTGATCATCGGTAAGCTCATCCCGGCCGGTACGGGCATCAGCAAGTACCGCAACGTCCGGGTCGAGCCGACCGAGGAGGCGAAGGCCAAGGTCTACTCGATGACCGGCTACCCGGAGACCGACTACGGCTTCGGGCCGGCCAGCGGCCAGGCGGTTCCGCTGGACGACTTCGACTTCGGGTCGTACCGCTAGGCAGCACGACGACGAGGCCCCCGGCACCCGCCGGGGGCCTCGTCGCGTCCGGGGGTTCGGCCGGCCCGGGCCGGTGCTGCCGGGGCATGATGGTGGGCATGACGACCGCACCCGGGCAGGCGCCCGTCGCCCCGCCGGTGTCGCCGCGCCACCCGCTCGACCCGGACCCGGCCCGGGCCACCAAGGCGAAGGCGGTCTTCGCGCTGGGGCTGATCGGCGCGCTGACCGGACTCTTCATCGGCGGCGTGGTGCCCGCCACGGTGGCGCTCCAGCTCGCCCGGCAGGCGCGCCGCGAGGCGTACGCCTCGGGCGGCTTCCTGACCGGCGCCGCCTGGCTGCGCCAGGGGGAGCGGCTGGCCTGGACGGGCCTGGTCCTGGTCGCGGTCACCGTGGTGGCCGCGGTGGTGATCGGGGTGGTCCGCCTCGCCGACACCCCCTACGGGCAGGACTTCGCGCCGAACGTGGACTGAACGCCCGCCCGCCCGGCCGGTCCCGCCCGGGGCGGGGCGCCCGGCCGCCGGCGGTAGCCTGACCCGGTGTCCGTCGCGCGGCGGTGGACGCCGAGGAAGTCGACAGGAGGACCCGTGACGGAACCGGCGCGCCACCCGGGCAGCGAACCCGCGGCGCCTCCCGCCGCGAACCCGGCCCCCGCGCCGCCGGGCGTGGGGGAGTGGGCACGACCCGACGCGGGCGCCCCGCCCGCCCCCGCCGCCCCGGGCTGGAGCCCACCCGTCGGTCCGGGGCCCGGTTGGGGTCCGGCCGCCCCGCCGGCGGCGCCTCCGCCGCCGTCGAGGGAGCGGGCCCGGCCGCCGAAGCGGGTCGAGGCCGTCGCCGGTACGCCCTTCGGCGTGGTGCACCTCGACGTGCCGCCGGTCACCTCTGGCCTCGCCGTCGGCTCCCTGGTGGCGGGGATCGTCTCCATCCTCGTCGCGCTGCTGGTGATCTGCTTCGGCGCGGTGGCGGCCATGGGCGGCGCGTGGGCCGCCGGCGCCTTCACGGTGCTGGGCGTGCTGGCGGGGGCGGGCGCGGTCGCCGCGGGCCTGCTCGGGCTGCGGCAGATCCGGCGGGGGGCGCCACCGCCCGCGGTCCGGTTCACCGGCCGGGGGCTGGCGGTGGCCGGGGTGAGCTGCGGCGGCGCGGGCCTGCTGCTCAGCCTGCTCGGCCTGGGGCTGGCGTTGCTGGTGGCGCTGGCGTGACGCGCGCCGGCGCGCGGGGCGTGCGCCCCGCGGGCGCCGGCGGACCCGGCGCGGGGTCGACGGGCCGGCCCGGGGGAGAGCCGGTACACTTGTGACCGTAGGTGCCCATCACGGCGGGCGGGCGCGACGGGTTCGATCGGCGGGCGGTGAGACGCTACGCCGGCCGCTCCGTTTTGACCTGTGCGGTTGTGGTAGGTACTCTTTCCCCTTGTGCCCGGGCAAGCCCGGGCAACTCGTGCGTGCGCTGGATCCGGCGAGCCGGAGATCCCGTGGGAGCACGACAAAGCCAAAGACCCGGTACGCGGCCTGCCGTGTGCCGGCGAAAGACCCCGGTCGACACGCGTGAGCGTCGGCGCCGGGACCGTGATCTGGGCGACACGCCCGACCGCGGGTGCCGGGACCGCCGCGAGGCGGCCCTGGTCGGAATGTAGGAGAGCCGGTCATCAGGCCGGCTACGGCAGACGACGCGGCCGCCACCCGGCGGTCGAAGGGAGCGGAGAAACCCGGTGCCCACGATCCAGCAGCTGGTCCGAAAGGGCCGCCAGGCGAAGACGAGTAAGACCAAGACCCCGGCGTTGAAGGGTTCCCCTCAGCGGCGCGGCGTGTGCACCCGCGTGTACACCACCACCCCGAAGAAGCCGAACTCGGCGCTGCGCAAGGTCGCTCGTGTCAAGCTCAGCAGCCAGATCGAGGTGACCGCCTACATCCCGGGCGTCGGCCACAACCTGCAGGAGCACTCGATCGTGCTCGTCCGCGGCGGTCGTGTGAAGGACCTCCCCGGCGTGCGTTACAAGATCGTCCGCGGCTCGCTGGACACCCAGGGTGTCCGCAACCGCAAGCAGGCGCGCAGCCGTTACGGCGCGAAGAAGGAGAAGAGCTGACATGCCGCGTAAGGGACCCGCTCCGCGGAAGCCGCTGGTCGCTGACCCGGTGTACAACTCGCCGTTGGTCACCCAGCTGGTGAACAAGATCCTCCTGCGCGGTAAGCGTCAGCTCGCCGAGCGCATCGTCTACGCGGCCCTCGAGGGCTGCCGCGAGAAGTCCGGCACCGACCCGGTCGTCACCCTCAAGCGGGCGATGGACAACGTCAAGCCGACCCTGGAGGTGCGCAGCCGCCGCGTCGGTGGCGCCACCTACCAGGTCCCGGTCGAGGTCCGCCCCGCCCGGGCGACCACCCTGGGCCTGCGTTGGCTGGTCACCTACTCCCGCGCTCGTCGCGAGAAGACCATGGTCGAGCGGCTGATGAACGAGCTGCTGGACGCGAGCAACGGCCTCGGTGCCGCCGTCAAGCGGCGCGAGGACACGCACAAGATGGCCGAGTCCAACAAGGCCTTCGCGCACTACCGCTGGTAACACCCTGGTTCCGGCGCCCTCGCGGCGCCGGAACCGCCACCAGTTGTGTCGAGACGACGATAAGTAGGGATTGAAGTGGCCGCCGCAGACGCGCTCGCCAACGTACGCAACATCGGCATCATGGCCCACATCGATGCCGGTAAGACCACCACCACCGAGCGGATCCTGTTCTACACCGGCATCACGTACAAGATCGGTGAGGTCCACGAGGGCGGTGCCGTCATGGACTGGATGGAGCAGGAGCAGGAGCGTGGTATCACCATCACCTCCGCTGCTACCAAGTGTGAGTGGAAGGGCCACACGATCCAGATCATCGACACGCCCGGCCACGTCGACTTCACGGTCGAGGTCGAGCGGTCGCTGCGGGTGCTGGACGGCGCGGTCGCGGTCTACGACGGCGTCGCCGGCGTGGAGCCGCAGACGGAGAACGTCTGGCGGCAGGCGGACAAGTACAACGTCCCCCGGATGTGCTTCGTCAACAAGCTCGACCGGACCGGCGCCGACTTCTTCCGCTGCGTGCAGATGATGATCGACCGGCTCAACGCCACCCCGCTGGTGCTCCAGATCCCGATCGGCGCCGAGTCCGACTTCATCGGCGTCGTCGACCTGGTCGAGATGCGGGCGCTCACCTGGCGCGGCGAGACCCAGAAGGGTGAGGACTACGCGGTCGAGGAGATCCCGGCCGACCTCGCCGACTCCGCCGCCGAGTGGCGCGAGAAGCTCATGGAGACCCTGGCCGACGTCGACGACGCGGTGATGGAGAAGTACCTGGAGGGCGAGGAGATCTCCGTCGAGGAGATCAAGGCCGCCATCCGTCGGGCCACCATCGCCGGCAAGGCCAACCCGGTCCTCACCGGTACCGCCTTCAAGAACAAGGGCATCCAGCCGATGCTGGACGCGGTCGTCGCGTACCTGCCGTCGCCGCTGGACATCCCGGCGATCGAGGGCACGGCCGTCGACGGCGAGACCCCGATGCAGCGCAAGCCGGCGAAGTCGGAGCCGTTCTCGGGCCTCGCCTTCAAGATCCAGACGGACAAGCACCTCGGCAAGCTCACCTACGTCCGGATCTACTCCGGCACGCTCGAGTCCGGCTCCCAGGTGGTCAACTCCACCAAGGACCGCAAGGAGCGCATCGGCAAGATCTACCAGATGCACGCCAACAAGCGGGAAGAGCGCAGCTCGGCCCAGGCCGGTGACATCATCGCGGTGCAGGGTCTCAAGCAGACCACCACCGGCGACACCCTGTGCGACCCGGCGAACCCGGTCATCCTGGAGTCGATGACCTTCCCGGAGCCGGTCATCGAGGTTGCCATCGAGCCGAAGACCAAGGCCGACCAGGAGAAGCTCAGCACCGCCATCCAGCGGCTGGCCGAGGAGGACCCGACCTTCCGCGTCAAGCTGGACGACCAGACCGGTCAGACGGTCATCTCCGGCATGGGCGAGCTGCACCTGGACATCCTGGTCGACCGGATGCGCCGCGAGTTCAACGTCGAGGCCAACATCGGCAAGCCGCAGGTGGCATACCGCGAGACCATCCGCCGCAAGGTGGAGAAGGTCGAGTACACCCACAAGAAGCAGACCGGTGGTTCCGGCCAGTACGCCCGGGTGATCATCAGCCTGGAGCCGCTGCCGCTGGGCAACGACGCCCCGACCTACGAGTTCGCCAACGCCGTCACCGGTGGCCGCATCCCCCGGGAGTTCATCCCGTCGGTGGACGCGGGTGCCCAGGACGCGATGCAGTACGGCATCCTCGCCGGCTTCCCCCTGGTGGGCGTCAAGCTCACCCTGGTGGACGGCCAGTACCACGAGGTCGACTCGTCGGAAATGGCATTCAAGATCGCCGGCTCGATGGCGATGAAGGAGGCGGCCCGCAAGGCCGACCCCGCGCTGCTCGAGCCGATGATGGCCGTTGAGGTCACCACTCCTGAGGAGAACATGGGTGACGTCATCGGCGACCTCAACTCCCGCCGTGGCATCATCCAGGCGATGGAGGAGCGCAGCGGCGCCCGCGTCGTCCGGGCTCTGGTGCCGCTGTCGGAGATGTTCGGCTACGTCGGCGACCTGCGGTCGAAGACCCAGGGCCGGGCTAGCTACAGCATGCAGTTCGACTCCTACGCCGAGGTTCCGGCCTCGGTCGCGAAGGAGATCATCGCCAAGGCGACGGGTGAGTGACGCTCGCCTGAGCTGATCCGGTGACCCGGGGCTGGTCGCGGGAGGGGCATCCCGCCCGCGGCCACCTCGGTCGGATTGTGTGAATCCGGGCCTGTAGGCTTCATCGCCGCAGAACCCACAATGGCTCTCCGGCCGTCAGGCCGGAAAGGCTGTCGACAGAGTCCTAAGCGCCGACCGGCGCGCCGGGGCGAACGAACCAAGAAGTCCACAGGAGGACACCAGTGGCGAAGGCGAAGTTCGAGCGGACTAAGCCGCACGTCAACATCGGCACCATTGGTCACATCGACCACGGTAAGACGACGCTGACGGCGGCCATCACCAAGGTCCTGCACGACAAGTACCCGGACCTCAACCCGTACACGCCGTTCGACGAGATCGACAAGGCGCCGGAGGAGAAGGCCCGCGGCATCACGATCTCCATCGCGCACGTCGAGTACCAGACCGAGGCGCGGCACTACGCGCACGTCGACTGCCCCGGTCACGCCGACTACATCAAGAACATGATCACCGGTGCCGCGCAGATGGACGGCGCGATCCTGGTGGTCGCGGCGACCGACGGCCCGATGCCGCAGACCCGCGAGCACGTGCTGCTGGCCCGCCAGGTCGGCGTGCCGTACATCGTCGTGGCGCTCAACAAGAGCGACATGGTCGACGACGAGGAGCTCCTGGAGCTCGTCGAGCTCGAGGTCCGCGAGCTGCTCTCGTCGCAGGAGTACCCGGGTGACGACCTGCCGGTCGTCCGGGTCTCGGCGCTGAAGGCCCTCGAGGGTGACCCCGAGTGGACCGCGAAGCTGCTGGACCTGATGACCGCTGTCGACACCGCGATCCCGCAGCCGGAGCGCGAGACCGACAAGCCGTTCCTGATGCCGATCGAGGACGTCTTCACGATCACCGGTCGTGGCACGGTCGTCACCGGTCGCGCGGAGCGCGGCGTTCTCAAGCCGAACGAGGAGGTGGAGATCGTCGGCATCCGCGAGAAGTCGATGAAGACCACCTGCACCGGCATCGAGATGTTCCGCAAGCTGCTCGACGAGGCCCGCGCGGGCGAGAACGTCGGTCTGCTGCTGCGTGGCATCAAGCGCGAGGACGTCGAGCGCGGCATGGTCGTCATCAAGCCGGGCACCACGACCCCGCACACGGAGTTCGAGGCGACGGTCTACATCCTCTCCAAGGAGGAGGGCGGCCGGCACACCCCGTTCTTCCAGAACTACCGTCCGCAGTTCTACTTCCGGACCACGGACGTCACCGGTGTCGTCACGCTCCCCGAGGGCACCGAGATGGTCATGCCGGGTGACAACACCACCATGACGGTGAAGCTGATCCAGCCCATCGCCATGGAGGAGAACCTCAAGTTCGCGATCCGCGAGGGTGGCCGCACCGTCGGCGCCGGGTTCGTCACCAAGATCATCAAGTGAGCTAGGTAACCCCGATTAGACCCGCCGCCTGTCGTGCGGCATACTAGTCAGGTTGCGTAACGACAGTTCGCTGCCCGTGTTCGGCCTTCGCTGAACCGCCGGGCTGTAGGACAGTCGGGCGTAGGGTGGTTGGCGGCGCGTCCGCCAACCACCCTCGCACGGCGTTCAGGTCGCGGTAGTGCGATCGGCGCCTTGACCCACCGCGCGGTCAGTATCGCTCCGGAGTCCCGGGGCGGAGCCTGGCCCGGGAGCGCGACACGCCCGACCGCGGGGGTCGGCGAAGAGGGCCTGTACCAGCCGGTACAGGCGCCCGCAACACAGCGGCATCGAGAGAAGGAACAGAAGCCACCATGGCGGGACAGAAGATCCGCATCCGGCTCAAGGCCTATGACCACGAGGTCGTCGACTCCTCGGCTCGGAAGATCGTCGAGACGGTGACGCGTACCGGGGCGCAGGTCGCGGGCCCGGTGCCGCTGCCCACGGAGATCAACCGTTTCTGCGTTATCCGCTCGCCGCACAAGTACAAGGACTCGCGCGAGCACTTCGAGATGCGCACGCACAAGCGGCTGATCGACATCATCGACCCGACCCCGAAGACGGTCGACTCGCTCATGCGCCTCGACCTGCCGGCTGGCGTCGACATCGAGATCAAGCTGTAGGGACCGGACAAATGGACAGGCAAGTCAAGGGGATCCTGGGCGCAAAGCTCGGCATGACCCAGGTCTGGGACAACAACCGTGTTGTCCCGGTGACCGTGGTTCAGGCCGGCCCGTGCGTCATCAGCCAGGTTCGTAGCGCCGAGAAGGACGGTTACTCCGCGGTCCAGCTGGCGTACGGCACGATCGACCCGCGCAAGGTCAAGAAGCCGATCAGCGGGCACTACGCGAAGGCCGACGTCGCGCCGCGCCGGCACATCGTCGAGCTGCGCACCGCCGACGCGGCGGACTACTCGCTCGGCCAGGAGATCACGGTCGAGGAGTTCCCGGCCGGCGTCTCGATCGACGTGACCGGCAAGACCAAGGGCAAGGGCTACGCCGGCCCGATGAAGCGGCACGGCTTCCACGGTCTGCGTGCCAGCCACGGTGTCGAGCGCAAGCACCGCTCGCCGGGCTCCATCGGCGCCTGCGCCACCCCGGGTCGCGTCTTCAAGGGCACCCGGATGGCGGGCCGGATGGGTGGCGTGCGCTACACCGTCCAGAACCTGACCGTCCAGGCGGTCGACACCGAGAACAACCTCCTGCTCGTCCGCGGCGCCATTCCCGGCCCGAAGGGCGCGCTGGTCCTGGTCCGCACCGCGGCCAAGACCAAGGTGAAGAAGGGCGGTGTGGCCAAGTGACCACCGTTGACGTCCTCACCGTCGAAGGCACCAAGAGCGGCTCCGTCGAGCTGCCCGCCGACATCTTCGACGTCCAGGCCAACGTCGCGCTGATGCACCAGGTCGTGGTGGCCCAGCTCGCGGCGGCCCGGCAGGGCACGCACAAGACCAAGACCCGCGGCGAGGTCGCCGGCGGCGGCAAGAAGCCGTACAAGCAGAAGGGCACCGGTCGCGCCCGTCAGGGCTCGATCCGCGCTCCGCAGTTCGCCGGCGGTGGCGTGGTGCACGGTCCCGTGCCGCGCGACTACAGCCAGCGCACCCCGAAGAAGATGAAGGCCGCCGCCCTGCGTGGCGCCCTGTCGGACCGGGCCCGCGCCGGGCAGGTGCACGTCGTCGAGGCGTTCGTCTCGGGCGAGAAGCCGTCGACGAAGGCCGCTCTGGCCACGCTGGCCAAGCTGACCGAGGCCCGTCGGGTCCTGGTCGTGCTGAGCAGCACCGACGAGCTGAACTGGGTGTCGCTGCGCAACGAGCCGCGGGTGCACCTGATCGAGGCCGGCCAGCTCAACACGTACGACGTGCTGGTGGCCGACGACGTGGTCTTCACCAAGGACGCCCTGGACGAGTTCCTGGGTGTTCCCGCCGAGACCACCGAGGAGGGTGGCAAGTGAGCACGATCGCCGACCCGCGCGACATCATCGTGGCGCCGGTCGTCTCGGAGAAGAGCTACAGCGAGCTGAACCGCAACTGGTACACCTTCCTGGTGCACCCGGACGCGAACAAGACCGAGATCAAGATCGCTATCCAGCAGATCTTCGACGTCCGCGTCCTGACGGTGAACACGCTCAACCGCGAGGGCAAGCGCAAGCGGACCCGCACCGGGTTCGGCAAGCGCAAGGACACCAAGCGGGCGATGGTGAAGCTGGCTGACGGTGACCGTATCGAGGCCTTCGGCGGCCCGGTCAGCTGAGGGGTGTAGACAATGGCTATCCGTAAGTACAAGCCGACGACGCCGGGCCGGCGTGGCTCGAGCGTCGCCGACTTCGCCGAGATCACCCGGTCGACGCCCGAGAAGTCCCTGCTGGCTCCGCTGCCGAAGAAGGGCGGACGCAACGCCCACGGCCGGATCACCACGCGGCACCACGGTGGCGGTCACAAGCGTCAGTACCGTCTGATCGACTTCAAGCGGGTCGACAAGGACGGCGTGCCGGCGAAGGTCGCTCACATCGAGTACGACCCGAACCGCACCGCGCGCATCGCGCTGCTGCACTACGCCGACGGCGAGAAGCGCTACATCCTCGCGCCGAAGGACCTGAAGCAGGGCGACGCCGTCGAGTCCGGTCCGGGCGCCGACATCAAGCCGGGCAACAACCTGCCGCTGCGCAACATCCCGGTCGGTACCACGATCCACAACGTGGAGCTGCGTCCGGGCGGCGGCGCCAAGCTGGCCCGCTCGGCCGGCGTCGGCATCCAGCTGCTCGGCCGCGAGGGCGCGTACGCGACCCTGCGCATGCCGTCCGGTGAGATCCGGCGGGTGGACGTGCGCTGCCGCGCCAGCATCGGCGAGATCGGCAACGCCGACCAGTCGAACATCAACTGGGGTAAGGCCGGCCGCATGCGGTGGAAGGGCAAGCGCCCGACCGTCCGTGGTGTCGCGATGAACCCGGTCGACCACCCGCACGGTGGTGGTGAGGGTAAGACCTCCGGCGGTCGCCACCCGGTCAACCCGCAGGGTAAGCCCGAGGGCCGCACCCGTCGTAAGGGCCAGCCGAGTGACCGGCTGATCGTCCGCCGCCGCTACGCCACGCGTAAGCGCGGCTGAGGGAGATAAGACATGCCTCGCAGCCTGAAGAAGGGCCCGTTCGTCGACGACCACCTGCTCAAGAAGGTGGAGACGCAGAACGACAAGGGCTCGAAGAACGTCATCAAGACCTGGTCGCGGCGCTCGACGATCATCCCGGAGATGCTGGGTCACACGATCGCCGTGCACGACGGACGCAAGCACGTCCCGGTGTTCGTGACCGAGGCGATGGTCGGGCACAAGCTCGGCGAGTTCGCGCTGACCCGCACGTTCAAGGGTCACGAGAAGGACGACCGGAAGAGCCGTCGGCGCTGACGCCGCGGGCATACGGATAGAGGAACAAGGGGTTACAGCGATGCCAGGAAAGGGCGACGCTCCGGTGCTTCCGGGCGCGCGGGCGGTTGCGCGGCACGTGCGCATCTCGCCGATGAAGGCGCGCCGGGTGGTCAACCTCGTCCGCGGCCTGCCCGCGAAGGAGGCGCTCACGGTGCTGCAGTTCGCGCCGCAGGCTGCGAGCGAGCAGGTTTACAAGGTGCTCGCGAGCGCGATCGCCAACGCGGAGAACAACGAGCGGCTGGACCCCGACGCGCTGCTCGTCAGCGAGGCGTACGTGGACGAGGGCCCGACCATGAAGCGGTTCCAGCCGCGGGCGCAGGGCCGGGCGTACCGGATCCGCAAGCGCACCTGCCACATCACCGTCGCGGTCGAGGCCGTGGCGCCGGCCGCGCCGAAGAAGGCCGCGGCGAAGAAGGCGGCCCCGGCGAAGCAGGCGGAGCCGGCTGAGACGCAGAGCAAGACGGAGGGCGCCGAGTAATGGGTCAGAAGGTTCACCCGCACGGGTTCCGGCTCGGCATCTCGACCGACTGGAAGTCCCGCTGGTTCGCGGACAAGCTCTACAAGGACTACATCGGCGAGGACGTCAAGATCCGCCGCATGATGTCCAAGGGCCTCGAGCGCGCCGGCATCTCCAAGGTCGACATCGAGCGCACCCGGGACCGGGTCCGCGTCGACATCCACACCGCCCGGCCGGGCATCGTCATCGGCCGTAAGGGTGCGGAGGCCGACCGGATCCGCGGCGAGCTCGAGAAGCTGACCGGCAAGCAGGTCCAGCTGAACATCATCGAGGTGAAGAGCCCCGAGTCGGACGCGCAGCTCGTCGCCCAGGGCGTCGCCGAGCAGCTGTCCAGCCGGGTCAGCTTCCGTCGGGCGATGCGCAAGGCCATGCAGTCCGCGATGAAGAACCCGGTCTGCAAGGGCATCCGGGTCCAGGTCTCGGGCCGTCTCGGCGGCGCCGAGATGAGCCGGACCGAGTTCTACCGCGAGGGTCGGGTCCCGCTGCACACGCTGCGGGCCAACATCGAGTACGGCTTCTTCGAGGCCCGTACCACCTTCGGCCGGATCGGCGTGAAGGTCTGGATCTACAAGGGCGACGCGGTGCCGGGTCGGGAGACCCCGACCGAGGCTCCGTCGCGCCCGCGCCGTGAGCGCGGCGACCGCCCCGAGCGGCCGCGCCGTGGTCGGTCCGGCTCGTCCGGCACGACCGCCGGCGGCACCGAGGCCGGCCGGGCCGCCGCGACCACCATCGCGCAGCAGGCCGAGACGCCGAGTGGTGACGCGGTGGATCCCGCCGCCGTCTCCGCCGCGGCAGAAACGCAGCAGGAGGGCTGACAGATGCTGATGCCGCGCAAGCCCCCGAAGGGCTTCCGCAAGCCGCACCACCCGGACCGCAGTGGCGCGTCCAAGGGTGGTAACCGGGTGGTGTTCGGCGAGTTCGGGATCCAGGCTCTCGAGCCGGCGTACGTGACCAACCGCCAGATCGAGTCGGCGCGTATCGCGATGACCCGCCACATCAAGCGTGGCGGCAAGGTCTGGATCACGATCTTCCCGGACCAGGCCCTCACCAAGAAGCCGGCCGAGACCCGGATGGGTTCCGGTAAGGGTTCGCCCGAGTGGTGGGTCGCCAACGTGAAGCCGGGGCGGGTTCTCTTCGAGATGTCCTTCCCCAACGAGCAGATCGCGCGAGAGGCGATGCGTCGCGCGATCCACAAGCTCCCGATGAAGTGCCGCATTGTTACGCGCGAAGTGGGTGAATCCTGATGGCAGCGGGCGTCAAGCCTTCCGAGCTGCGTGAGCTCTCCGAGGAGGAGCTGGTCACGAAGCTGCGTGAGGCCAAGGCGGAGCTGTTCAACCTCCGCGTGCAGGCCGCAACCGGGCAGCTGGACAACAACCGGCGGCTGCAGGTCATCCGTCGGGAGATCGCCCGGATCTACACGATCATGCGTGAGCGCGAGCTGGGTCTCTCGGCCGCGCCGACTGAGGTGACTGCATCATGAGCGAGAACACCACCGCCGCCGCGCGGGCCCGCCGCAAGGTGCGTGAGGGCCTCGTGGTCAGCGACAAGATGGAAAAGACCGTCGTCGTCGAGGTCGAGGACCGGGTCAAGCACGCGCTGTACGGCAAGATCATGCGCCGTACCAGCAAGCTGAAGGTGCACGACGAGCAGAACACCGCCGGCATCGGCGACCGGGTCCTGATCATGGAGACCCGGCCGCTGTCCGCCACGAAGCGGTGGCGGCTCGTGGAGATCCTGGAAAAGGCCAAGTAGCGAAGGCTCAAGCTCGCCCGGCGTCAGTCGGGCGCGGGTTCCGCCAGGCTCCGGCCGCCTCGCGCGGCCGGAGAACCGGCAGACATAGGAGATAGACGTGATTCAGCAGGAGTCGCGACTGCGCGTCGCCGACAACACGGGTGCTCGGGAGATCCTGTGCATCCGGGTTCTCGGTGGCTCCGGTCGGCGCTACGCGAGCATCGGCGACGTCATCGTGGCCACCGTCAAGGACGCGATCCCGGGTGCCGGTGTGAAGAAGGGCGACGTCGTCAAGGCCGTCGTCGTTCGCACCGCCAAGGAGAAGCGGCGGCCGGACGGTTCGTACATCCGCTTCGACGAGAACGCCGCCGTCATCATCAAGGACGGCGGGGACCCGCGCGGTACCCGTATCTTCGGCCCGGTGGGCCGGGAGCTGCGGGACAAGCGGTTCATGAAGATCATCTCTCTCGCGCCGGAGGTGTTGTGACCGTGAAGGTCAAGAAGGGCGACACGGTCGTCGTCATCGCCGGCAAGGACAAGGGTGCCAAGGGCAAGGTCATCGCGGCCTACCCGCGGCAGGACAAGGTCCTGGTCGAGGGCGTGAACCGGGTCAAGAAGCACACCCGCATCAGCACCACCCAGCGTGGCGCCAAGACCGGTGGCATCGTCACCCAGGAGGCCCCGATCCACGTCTCGAACGTGATGGTCCTGGACTCCGACGGCAAGCCGACCCGCGTCGGTTACCGGATCGACGACAACGGCCAGAAGGTCCGCATCGCGCGTAGCACCGGTAAGGACCTGTGATGACCACGGCTACCGAAACCAAGACCATGCCGCGCCTCAAGGAGCGGTACCGCAACGAGATCGTGGCCGAGCTGCAGAAGCAGCACAACTACGGCAACCCCATGCAGGTGCCGCGGTTGGTCAAGATCGTCGTCAACATGGGTGTCGGCGAGGCCGCCCGGGACGCCAAGCTGATCGACGGCGCGGTCCGGGACCTGGCCACCATCACCGGCCAGAAGCCGCAGGTGCGGCGGGCGACCAAGTCCATCGCGCAGTTCAAGCTCCGCGAGGGCATGCCGATCGGCGCGAAGGTGACCCTCCGCGGCGACCGGATGTGGGAGTTCCTGGACCGGCTGCTGTCGATCGCGCTGCCGCGTATCCGCGACTTCCGCGGTCTGGACGGGCGCAAGCTCGACGGGCACGGCAACTACACGTTCGGTCTGACCGAGCAGTCGGTGTTCCACGAGATCGACCAGGACAAGATCGATCGGCAGCGGGGCATGGACATCACGGTGGTCACGACCGCCACGACCGACGACGAGGGCCGGGCGCTGCTCAAGCTCCTGGGCTTCCCGTTCAAGGAGAACTGAGATGGCCAAGAAGGCGCTGATCATCAAGGCGGCCGCGAAGCCGAAGTTCTCGGTTCGCGCTTACACCCGCTGCCAGCGGTGCGGGCGTCCGAAGGCGGTCTACCGCAAGTTCGGTCTCTGCCGGGTGTGCATCCGGGAGATGGCCCACCGCGGTGAGCTGCCCGGCGTGTCCAAGGCTTCCTGGTAATAGCTATTGCTCTTCGCCGTAGGCCCGGGGCTCACCGCCCCGGGAACCCCGGCGAGAAAGGCTGACGAATTCCATGACGATGACCGACCCGATCGCAGACATGCTCACGCGTCTGCGTAACGCCAACCAGGCGTACCACGACCGGGTGACGATGCCCTACTCGAAGATCAAGGCGAACATCGCCGAGGTCCTCAAGGCCGAGGGTTACATCGCCACCTGGTCGGTCGAGGAGCCCGAGGAGGGCGCCGTCGGCAAGCGACTGGTCGTCGAGCTGAAGTACGGCCAGAACCGCGAGCGGAGCCTGGCCGGCATCAAGCGAGTGTCCAAGCCCGGTCTGCGGGTTTACGCCAAGTCGGACGGGCTCCCGCGGGTGCTCGGCGGGCTGGGCGTGGCGATCATTTCGACGTCCCAGGGGCTGCTCACCGACCGGCAGGCCCGCAAGCGGAGCGTTGGCGGGGAAGTCCTCGCCTTCGTCTGGTAACGGGAGACAGGTAGAAATGTCGCGTATTGGACGTAAGTCGATCCCGGTGCCAGCCGGCGTCGACATCACGATCGACGGGCAGACCGTCAAGGTCAAGGGCCCGAAGGGCGAGCTCTCGCACACGCTGGCCGAGCCGATCACGATCGACCGGGCCGAGGACGGGCAGCTGAACGTCAACCGCCCGAACGACGAGCGCAAGGCCAAGGAGCTGCACGGCCTGAGCCGTACCCTGGTCGCCAACATGATCGTCGGCGTCACCGAGGGCTACCGCAAGAGCCTGGAGATCGCCGGTACCGGTTACCGCGTCACCGCCAAGGGCAAGGACCTGGAGTTCGCGCTCGGGTTCTCGCACCCGGTGCTGGTGCCGGCGCCGGATGGCATCACCTTCACGGTGGAGAAGCCGACGCTGTTCCACGTGGCCGGCATCGACAAGCAGCTGGTCGGCGAGGTTGCCGCCAACATCCGGAAGATCCGCCCGCCGGAGCCCTACAAGGGCAAGGGCGTGAAGTACCAGGGCGAGGTCATCCGCCGCAAGGCCGGTAAGGCAGGTAAGAAGTAATGGGCGAGGTCATCCGCCCCTGCAAGGCCAAGGCTGGAAAGGCAGGTAAGAAGTGAGCGCCACGCTGCTCAAGCGCCGCCGCGGCGTCGCCGCCAAGCGTGCCGTCGGGCGTGCGCGCCGGCACTTCCGGGTCCGCAAGAACATCAGCGGCACCGCCGAGCGCCCCCGCCTCGTGGTCACCCGTTCCCTGCGGCACATCGTCGCCCAGATCGTGGACGACACCAAGGGTCACACCCTGGCGTCGGCCTCGACCCTGGAGGCTTCGCTGCGCGGTTCGGAGGGCGACAAGAGCGCCCTGGCCGGCAAGGTCGGCGCCCTGCTCGCCGAGCGGGCCAAGGCCGCCGGCATCTCCAAGGTCGTCTTCGACCGCGGTGGCAACCGGTACGCGGGGCGGGTCGCCGCGCTTGCCGACGCCGCCCGCGAAGCCGGGCTCGAGTTCTAGAAACCCCGTCACGAGAGAGAAGGAAGGCTGCTGATGCCAGGTCAACAGCGCCGTGGCGGCGGGTCCGGTGGCAACGAGGGTGGTCGCCGCGACAACCGCCGTGAGGGCGGCCGCGGAAACGCGCCCGTCGAGAAGACCCCGCACCTCGAGCGGGTCGTCGCGATCAACCGCGTCGCCAAGGTCGTGAAGGGTGGTCGTCGCTTCAGCTTCACCGCCCTGGTGATCGTGGGCGACGGCGACGGCACCGTCGGCGTGGGCTACGGAAAGGCCAAGGAGGTGCCCGCGGCGATCGCCAAGGGTGTCGAGGAGGCCAAGAAGCACTTCTTCAAGGTGCCGCGGATCGGTCAGTCGATCCCGCACCCGGTGCAGGGCGAGGACGCCGCCGGCGTCGTGCTGCTCAAGCCGGCCTCCGCCGGTACGGGTGTCATCGCCGGTGGCCCGGTGCGCGCCGTGCTGGAGTGCGCGGGTATCCACGACGTGCTCTCCAAGAGCCTCGGCTCGTCGAACCCGATCAACATCGTGCACGCCACCGTGGCGGCGCTGAAGGGGCTCGAGTCCCCCGAGGCCGTCGCCGCCCGTCGTGGTCTGCCGGTCGAGGACGTCGCGCCGGCCGCCATGCTGGCGTCGCGGGCGGGGGTGGCTTCCTGATGGCTCGCCTGAAGGTCACCCAGGTCCGGTCCGAGATCGGGACCAAGCAGAACCAGCGTGACTCGCTGCGCTCGCTCGGTCTCAAGCGGATCAACGACGTGGTGGTCAAGGAGGACCGTCCGGAGATTCGCGGCATGATCTTCGCGGTCAACCACCTCGTGAAGGTCGAGGAGGTCGAGTAATGACGATCAAGGTCCACCACCTGCGCCCGGCGCCCGGTGCCAAGACCGCGAAGACCCGGGTGGGTCGCGGTGAGGGCTCGAAGGGCAAGACCGCCGGTCGCGGTACCAAGGGTTCCAAGGCCCGCAAGAACATCTCGGCGGCGTTCGAGGGTGGGCAGATGCCCATCCACATGCGCCTGCCGAAGATGAAGGGCTTCAAGAACAAGTTCAAGGTGGTCTTCCAGGTGGTCAACCTGGACCGGCTCGCCGAGCTGTTCCCGAACGGCGGCCAGGTCGGCCCGCTGGAGCTCGTCGAGGCCGGCGCGGTCCGCAAGGGCCAGCCGGTCAAGGTCCTCGGCACCGGGGACCTCGGCGGGGTCGCCCTCCAGGTGTCGGCGCACGCGTTCAGCGCGTCGGCCAAGGAGAAGATCACCGCCGCCGGTGGCACCGTCACCGAGCTGTAAGGGCTGTACGACCTGTGGCGCCCGCTCAGTTGTCTCAACTGGGCGGGCGCCATGGTCTCCCCGGCATGTGTGCGCCGGGTAACATTGGATTCGGTTTATGTAGCCGGGCACATCTGCCCGGAGCGGGATCGGGCTGTTAGAGTCCCTTCCCAGCTATGGATATCGGGCGTTCGCCCGGCACCCACCCCGACCCGCCCGGGATCACCGGCGGCCCGCCGCGCGCAGGAGGAAGAAGTTGCTGTCCGCCTTTCTCAGTGCGTTCCGTACGCCTGACCTGCGCAAGAAGCTGCTGTTCACAGTAGGCATCATCGCGGTCTACCGGCTCGGGGCGACGCTGCCCAGTCCGGGTGTCTCGTACGGCAACGTCCAGAAGTGCCTCGACACCCTGGAGAACGGCTCCACCGGGGTGTTGAACCTGCTCAACCTCTTCTCCGGCGGCGCGCTGCTGCAGCTCTCGGTCTTCGCGCTGGGCATCATGCCCTACATCACCGCGTCGATCATCCTGCAGCTGCTGACGGTGGTCATCCCGCGGCTGGAGCAGCTCCGCAAGGAGGGCCAGGCCGGCCAGGCGAAGATCACCCAGTACACCCGCTACCTGACCCTGGGCCTGGGTGTCCTGCAGGCGTCGGCGTTCGTGGCGCTGGCCCGCTCCGGCCAGCTCTTCCAGAACCAGTGCGACCAGTTCCCGATCATCCCCGAGGGCACCGGGATCCCGGACTGGCTGACGCTGACGGTCCTGGTCATGACGATGACCGCCGGTACCGGCGTGGTGATGTGGCTCGGCGAGCTGATCACCGACCGGGGCGTCGGCAACGGCATGTCCGTCCTGATCTTCACCTCGATCGCCGCCCGGCTCCCCGCCGAGGGTTGGCAGATCAAGCAGACCGGCGGCTGGAGCCGCTTCCTCCTGGTCATCGCGCTGGTCCTGGTGGTCATCACCGCGGTCACCTTCATCGAGCAGGCCCAGCGCCGCATCCCGGTGCAGTACGCCAAGCGCATGATCGGCCGGCGGATGTACGGCGGCACCTCGACCTACATCCCGCTGAAGGTCAACCAGGCGGGTGTCATCCCGGTCATCTTCGGCTCGTCGCTGCTCTACCTGCCCCAGCTGGCGCTGCAGTTCTTCGACCAGACCAACCCGGGCAAGACCCAGGCGTGGATCCAGAACAACCTGGTCGACCCGACGAGCCCGATCTACATCTCGGTCTACTTCCTGCTGATCATCTTCTTCACGTACTTCTACGTCTCGATCACGTTCAACCCGACCGAGGTCGCGGACAACATGAAGAAGTACGGCGGCTTCGTGCCGGGCATCCGCCCCGGCAAGCCGACCGCCGACTACCTGGACTTCATCCTCAGCCGGATCACCCTGCCGGGCGCCCTCTACCTGGGCATCATCTCGATCCTGCCGAACTTCTTCTTCATCTGGCTGGACAAGCAGCAGTACCTCAACTTCCCGTTCGGCGGCACCGCTGTCCTGATCATGGTCGGCGTCGGTCTGGAGACCACCAAGCAGATCGAGAGCCAACTCATGCAGCGGAACTACGAAGGGTTCCTGCGGTAGATGAGACTCGTTCTGGTTGGCCCGCCGGGTGCGGGCAAAGGTACGCAGGCCGAGTTCGTCGCCGCGCACCTCTCGGTCCCGAAGATCTCCACCGGTGACATCTTCCGGTCGAACGTCTCGCAGGGCACTCCGCTCGGCGTCGAGGCGAAGCGCTACATGGACGCCGGCGAGCTGGTGCCCGACGAGGTCACCATCAACATGGTGCGGGACCGCCTCGCCGAGCCGGACGCCGCCGAGGGCTTCCTGCTCGACGGCTTCCCGCGCACCACGCCCCAGGCCGCCGCGCTGGACAAGCTCCTCGCCGACCTGGGCACCGCGCTCGACCTGGTGCTGGAGCTGGTCGTCGACGACGACGAGGTGATCCGGCGGCTCTCCGGCCGGCGTACGTGCCGGGGCTGCGGCAAGATCTGGCACGTCGAGTTCGACGCGACCACCCGCGAGGGCATCTGCGACCGGTGCGGCGCCGAGCTGTTCCAGCGCGACGACGACAAGCCGGAGACGATCGCCACCCGCCTGCGGGAGTACGCGGACAAGACCGCGCCGCTCGTCGACTACTACGGCGCCCAGGGCAAGCTGGTCGGGATCGACGCCACCGGCCCGGTGGAGGACGTGACCGTCCGCGCCATCGACGCCCTGCGGTCGTACGGCGGCTGACGTCCCGCCGGGCTCCGGCGGATAGAGTGCGAAGAGCGGGGTACGTCCGACGTGCCCCGCTCTTCGGCTTCGGCAACGAAAGGTAACGGCTCCATGCGTCGTCCCCAGCTGGACATCCAGCTGAAGACCCCTGACCAGATCGAGAAGATGCGGGCCGCCGGGCTGGTGGTCGCCGAGGCGCTGCGTCGGATGCGGGAGGCGGTCGCCCCCGGGGTCAGCACCGCCGACCTGGACGCCATCGCCGAGTCGACCATCCGCGAGGCCGGCGCGGTCCCCTCGTTCAAGGGCTACCACGGCTTCCCCGCGTCGATCTGTTCGTCGGTCAACGAGCAGGTCGTGCACGCCATCCCGTCGCCGCAGCAGGTGCTCCGCGACGGCGACCTGATCTCGATCGACTGCGGCGCGGTGCTCGACGGGTGGCACGGCGACGCCGCCATCACGGTCGGCGTGGGCGAGGTCGACCCGGCGCTGCTGAGGATGGCCGAGGTGGCCGAGGACGCCATGTGGGCGGGCATCGCGGCCGCCGCGCGCGGCGCGGCCAGCGGCAAGGGCCGGCTCACCGACATCTCGCACGCGGTGGAGAACGCGGTCCGCAAGGGCGGCCGGTACGGCATCGTCGACGGCTACGGCGGGCACGGCATCGGCACCGAGATGCACCAGGACCCGCACGTGCTCAACCACGGGCGGCCGGGGAAGGGCCCGCGTCTCGTGCCGGGCATGGCGCTGGCGATCGAGCCGATGATCACGATGGGCTCGCCCCGGACGGTGGAACTCTCCGACGGCTGGACCGTCGTCACCCGGGACCGGTCGATGGCGGTGCACGTCGAGCACAGCATGGCGCTGCTGCCGGACGGCGTCTGGGTGCTGACCGCCCCGGACGGCGGTCGCGCCCGGCTGGGCGAACTGGTCACCTCCCGCCAGCCCGCCGACTCGCCGGCGGTCTGAGCGCCGCTCACCCCGCCGCCCACCCCTGTCGCTGCGCACGAGGCCCGGCTGCCCTGCCGCAGTCCGGAGGAGGTCGGGAGTGGGGGCCGGCTCGGTGGGCGGCCCAGGCTTCCGTCCCTGCGACGGCCCGGAGCGGTGGGCGGGCGCGGGGGCCGGCCTCGGCGGGGCAACCGCGAGATCGGCCCGGTTCGGGGCCTGACCGGGGACGTGGGCCGTTGGCGGGATTGGCGGGCGGCGCGAGTGGGGCGGACGTCGATCCCAGGGTGAGGCTGGTCACGGCAGGACGCCGGCGGGCGGGGTTCGCGCCGGGCGCCGCGCGGCGGTAATGAGATCCCTGTCACCTTTCGGGTGGTCCGACCCTCCGGGCGGCGGCCGGTTTGGCGACGGCCCGCAGGCGGGCGTACACTTTCTGATCGGCGCACAGCGTCCACTCCGGCATGCCCGCCCTGCGCTTCGGTGGGAGTCGGAGCCGCGGCTGGCGCGGGTTCTCTGATCTTGATCAGTCGCCCGTGTAAGACGTTGTGGGCCGTCCGGAGCAACCGACGTCAGGACAGCGGAGGACATGCCGAAAAAAGACGGAGCCATCGAGATCGAGGGTCGGGTCATCGAGCCCCTGCCGAACGCAATGTTCCGCGTGGAGCTCGCGAACGGCCACAAGGTGCTGGCTCACATCAGCGGCAAGATGCGGCAGCACTACATCCGCATCCTGCCGGAGGACCGGGTCGTCGTCGAACTCTCGCCGTACGACCTGACCCGCGGGCGCATCGTCTACCGCTACAAGTAGTCCTGACGACGGCCGGGACGTCCCCGTGTCCGTCTTCGACGTCCGGTGTCGCGCCTCGGCGCGTCCTCGGGCCAGATGGGAAGTAAGGCAACCGTGAAGGTCAAGCCGAGCGTCAAGAGGATCTGCAACAAGTGCCGGGTCATCCGCCGGCACGGCCGGGTCATGGTCATCTGCACCGACCCGCGCCACAAGCAGCGCCAGGGCTGAACCAGTTCCGACCGACCGTTCGACAACGGTCGGTCGTAATCGGTCCGGGCCGCGGATCCAGACAACGAATCACATGCTCGTTCCAGCCGCGAGCGGTGCGCAGCGCGTACCTCTCAGTGGTTGACCCCCGGTCGGAGGCCGGGGCCCGCTCGGGCAGCGACCGATCCCGGTCGCCGGCGCACGCCGGAGGGACAGGGACGGCCGGTAGCGGGATGGGACGGGTCCACACCTCCGCCAGAACATCACGAGGAGTACGCCCGCACATGGCACGTCTAGTCGGCGTCGACCTCCCCCGCGAGAAGCGGATGGAGATCGCGCTCACCTACATCTTCGGCGTGGGTCGCACCCGGGCCCTGGAGACGCTCGCCGCCACCGGCATCTCGCCGGACAAGCGCGTCCGGGACCTTACGGACGAGGAGCTGGTCCAGCTCCGCAACCACATCGAGGGCAACTACAAGGTTGAAGGCGACCTGCGCCGCGAGGTCGCCGCTGACATCCGCCGCAAGGTCGAGATCGGCTGCTACGCCGGCATCCGGCACCGCCGGGGCCTGCCCGTGCGTGGCCAGCGGACCAAGACCAACGCCCGGACCCGGAAGGGCCCGAAGCGGACCGTCGCCGGCAAGAAGAAGCCCGGCAAGAAGTAATAGGAGCGCACAGACTTATGCCACCGAAGGCTCGTGCCGGAGCCGCCGTCAAGAAGGTCCGGCGCAAGGAACGCAAGAACGTCGCCCACGGGCAGGCGCACATCAAGAGCACCTTCAACAACACCATCGTGTCCATCACGGACCCGACCGGTGCGGTCATCTCCTGGGCCTCGTCCGGCCAGGTGGGCTTCAAGGGCTCCCGCAAGTCGACTCCGTTCGCCGCGCAGCTGGCCGCCGAGGCCGCCGCTCGCCGGGCCATGGAGCACGGCATGCGCAAGGTCGACGTGTTCGTCAAGGGCCCCGGCTCCGGCCGGGAGACCGCCATCCGTTCGCTGCAGGCCGCCGGTCTCGAGGTCGGACAGATCTCCGACGTCACCCCGCAGCCGCACAACGGGTGCCGTCCGCCCAAGCGTCGTCGGGTCTGAGAGGTAGAGAGAGATGGCTCGTTACACCGGTGCTGACTGCCGCCGTTGCCGGCGGGAGAAGATGAAGCTGTTCCTCAAGGGCAGCAAGTGCGATGGCCCGAAGTGCCCGTTCGAGTCCCGGCCGTTCCCGCCCGGGCAGCACGGCCGCGGCCGCACGAAGGAGACGGAGTACCTGCTCCAGCTCCGCGAGAAGCAGAAGGCCCGCCGCGTCTACGGCGTGCTGGAGAAGCAGTTCCGCGGCTACTACGAAGAGGCCGTGGGCAAGAAGGCCAAGACCGGTGAGGTCCTGCTCCAGATCCTCGAGTCGCGGCTGGACAACGTGGTCTACCGGGCCGGCTACGCCAAGTCCCGGGACATGGCCCGCCAGCTGGTCAAGCACGGCCACTTCACCGTGAACGGCAAGAAGGTCGACATCCCGTCGTACCGCGTCAAGGAGCACGACATCATCGAGGTCCGGGGCAAGAGCAAGGAGCTCACCCCGTTCATCGTGGCGCAGGCCGAGGCCGGCTCGAAGTCGGTTCCGGCGTGGCTGGAGGCTATCCCCAGCCAGATGAAGGTGCTCGTGCACTCGCTCCCGGCCCGCCAGGTCATCGACACGCAGGTCCAGGAGCAGCTGATCGTCGAGCTCTACTCCAAGTAGTCGGAGCTCGTTGCGGTGGCCCGCCCTCACGGGGGCGGGCCACCGGAACAGTTTGTCGTGGGCGTCATATGGCGGGCGCCCCGGAAGAGAAGAGAAGACATGCTCATCAGCCAGCGACCGACTCTCTCCGAGGAGTCGATCAACGAGACCCGGTCCCGGTTCACCATCGAGCCGCTGGAGCCCGGCTTCGGCTACACCCTGGGCAACTCGCTGCGGCGTACGCTGCTGTCGTCGATCCCGGGTGCCGCGGTCACCTCGATCAAGATCGACGGTGTGCTGCACGAGTTCACCACGATCCCCGGTGTCAAGGAGGACGTGGTCGAGCTCGTCATGAACATCAAGGAGCTCTGCGTCAGCTCCGAGCACGACGAGCCGGTCAGCATGTACCTGCGCAAGCAGGGCCCGGGCGACGTGACGGCGGGCGACATCCAGCCGCCGGCCGGCGTCTCGGTGCACAACCCCGACCTGAAGCTCGCCACCCTCAACGGCAAGGGCCGGCTCGACATGGAGCTGACCGTCGAGCGGGGCCGCGGCTACGTCACGGCGGCGCAGAACAAGCAGGCGGGCGCGGAGATCGGCCGGATCCCGGTCGACTCGATCTACTCGCCGGTGCTCAAGGTGACCTACCGCGTCGAGGCGACCCGTGTCGAGCAGCGGACCGACTTCGACCGGCTGATCATCGACGTCGAGACCAAGCCGTCGATGGGTCCGCGTACGGCGCTGGCCTCGGCCGGCTCGACGCTGGTGGAGCTGTTCGGTCTGGCCCGGGAGCTGGACGAGACCGCCGAGGGCATCGACATCGGGCCGTCCCCGCAGGACGCCCAGCTCGCGGCGGACCTGGCGCTGCCGATCGAGGAGCTGGACCTGACCGTCCGCTCCTACAACTGCCTCAAGCGCGAGGGCATCAACTCCGTTGGTGAGCTCATCGGGCGTACCGAGGCCGACCTCCTCGACATCCGCAACTTCGGTCAGAAGTCGATCGACGAGGTCAAGATGAAGCTCGCCGGGATGGGTCTGGGGCTGAAGGACTCGGCTCCGAACTTCGACCCGGCGCACGTCGTGGACGCCTTCGGCGAGGCCGACTACGACACCGACGACTACCGCGAGACCGAGCAGCTCTAGTCCGCGCTGCCGCCACACCTGAGGAGCACCAAGCATGCCCACGCCCACCAAGGGCCCCCGCCTCGGCGGCAGCCCCGCGCACGAACGGCTGATGCTGGCCAACCTGGCCACCGCGCTGTTCCAGCACGGCAAGATCCAGACCACCGAGACGAAGGCCCGGCGGCTGCGTCCGCTGGCCGAGCAGCTCATCACCAAGGCCAAGCGCGGCGACCTGGCGTCCCGCCGGCGGGTGCTGGGCGTCGTCAAGGACAAGGACGTGGTCTACGCCCTGTTCGACCAGATCGCGCCCCGGTACGCCAACCGTAACGGTGGCTACACCCGGATCGTGAAGACCGGTCCGCGCAAGGGTGACGCCGCGCCGATGGCGATCATCGAGCTGGTCGAGGAGCTTCAGGTCGCCGAGCCGAAGGCGAACAAGAAGACCGCCGCCCGCAAGGCCGCGCAGCAGGACAAGGTCGAGGCGCTCGCCCCGGCGGAGGAGACCCCGAAGTCGAACTCGGGCGACCAGGACGCCGAGGCGCCCGTGTCGGCGTCCGGCGACACCGCCGCCGCCCGCGAGGACAGCGACGAGGCCGGCGAGAACGACAAGGCCTGATCCAGGCCACCGTCGGGCCCGGCACCCCACACGGGGTGCCGGGCCCGATCCATGAGGCGGAGGTACGAGTGGACGAGCGCACCCGGCTCCGGCTGGACGTCGCGTACGACGGCTCCGGCTTCTCCGGCTGGGCCGCCCAGCCGACGCGGCGCACCGTCGCCGGGGTGCTCGTGGAGACCCTCGACCTGGTGCTCGGGGCCGGGACGGCGACCGGGCTGACCGTGGCGGGCCGCACCGACGCGGGCGTGCACGCCACCGGGCAGGTCTGCCACGTCGACCTGCCCGCGGCCGTGTGGCGGGAGCACGAGGGGCGGCTGCTGCGCCGGCTGGCCCGGCTGCTCCCCGCCGACGTGCGGGTACGCGCGATGACGGCGGTGCCGGCGGACTTCGACGCCCGGTTCTCGGCCACCTTCCGCCGCTACGAGTACCGCGTGACCGACGCGCCGTGGGGCGCCGAGCCGCTGCGCCGGCACGAGGTGCTGGCCTGGCCGAAGCCGCTCGACCTGGCCGCGCTCAACGCCGCCGCGGCGGGCCTGGTGGGGGAGCACGACTTCGCCGCGTACTGCCGGCGCAAGGAGAACGCCACCACCCTGCGCGAGGTGACCCGGCTGGACTGGCGGCGGGACCCCGACGGGATCCTCGTCGCGACCGTGCAGGCCGACGCCTTCTGCCAGGCGATGGTGCGCAGCCTGGTCGGGGCGATGCTGGTGGCCGGGGACGGCCGCCGCCCGGTCGAGTGGCCGGGCAGCCTGCTCGCTCGCCGGGAGCGTTCCAGCGAGGTGACGGTGGCCCCGGCGCACGGGCTGACCCTGGTCGCCGTGGGCTATCCCGACGACCCGGCCGAGTACGCCCGCCGCGCCGAGGTGACCCGCCGGCTGCGCGTACCCCTGGAGGGTTGACCGCGTCGGCCCGGCACCGCCGACGGGGCCGGCGCGGCGCTGCGGGGCTGGCGCGGCGCCCGCGGGCCGGCAGCGCTGGCACGCACGAGGCGGCACCGGCGAGCCGGGGCCGGGCGAGTCCCCGCCCCCGTCGGGCAGCGGTGGCCACGCGTTCGGCAGCAAGTCGAGAAGGGATGGGAGCCGTGCAGGAACCCCGTCGGGCCCGCGAGCTCGGCATCGTCGTGGGGACGCTGCCGACGGGGCCGGTGAACGCCGTCACCGACGTCCCCGGCGTGCGGGTGGGGCACACCACCCTGGTCGAGGGCGACAGCATCCGGACCGGGGTGACGGCGATCGTCCCGGACCAGCTGACCGATCGCCGGTCGCTGCCCGCCGGGCTGTTCGTGGGCAACGGGCACGGCAAGATGGTCGGCTCCACCCAGGTAACCGAGCTGGGCGAGATCGAGACCCCCGTGGTGCTGACCGCGACCCTGTCCACGTTCCGGGCCGCGGACGCGCTGCTCACCTACATGCTCGGGCAGCCGGGCCGGGAGACGGTCGAGTCGCTGAACCCGGTGGTGGCCGAGACCAACGACGGGTTCCTCTCCGACATCCGGGCGCGACCCGTGCGGGCGGAGCACGTGCTCGCGGCGCTGGGCGAGGCGCGCGGCGGGCTGCCCGCCGAGGGGGCCGTCGGCGCGGGTACGGGCACGGCGGCCCTCGGCTTCAAGGCCGGCGTCGGCACGTCCTCGCGGCTGGCCGCGACGTCGCGGGGCACGGTCACCGTCGGCGTGCTGGCGCAGGCCAACTTCTCCGGCGTGCTCCAGGTGCTGGGGGTGCCGATCCGGTGCGAGCAGGTGGGCGTGCCGACGGCCCCGGGGCGGCCGGAGCGACCGGGGAACTCCTGCGTGATCGTGGTCGCCACGGACGGCCGGTTCGACGCGCGGCAGCTCGGCCGGATCGCCCGCCGGGCCGTGTTCGCGATGGCGCGGGTCGGATCGGACTTCGCCGGCGGCAGCGGCGACTACGCGCTGGCGTTCTCCACGGCCGACCCGGGGGCGTCGACGGCGCCCGAGCCCGACCTGGAACCGGTCTTCGCGGCGGTGCTGGAGGCGGTGGAGGAGGCCCTGCTGAACTCGCTGTTCACGGCGCGCACCACCGTCGGCTTCGCCGGGCGGACCAAGTACGCCGTCCCGCACGACCGGATGCGGCAGCTGCTCCGGACGCACCGCGTCGACCTGCGGAGCTGAGGCCGGCTCGAACCGGGCCTACCCGCGCGGACGGGTGCGCGGCCCCGTGGTCCACGCACCCGTCCACACCGCAGGCACCGTCACTCGCCCGGCAGTTCCCCGCCGTCCTGCGAGCCGGTGCGGTCCGCGCCCTCGTCGGTCGGCTGGCCGGCCGTCCCGCCGTCCGCCCGGCGCTCCAGCACGCCCCGGTTGAGGTGCAGCTCGATCATGTCGAAGAGGACCTCGCGGGCCTTGGTGTCGCCGGACCGGATGGCCCCGCCGTCGGCGCGGGCGACCACCGCGTACGCCAGGTAGTGGCCGCGTACCTGCCAGCCGACCCGGGCCGGCGCGGTGGCGACGGCCTCGCTGTCGTCGTCGGCCGCCATGCCCCGGAACCGGCCCTGCCGCTCGTCGAGCATGAGCCGGATCCGGTCGCGGGCGCGCTCGGCGCTGTTCCGGTCGGTCAGGTTGAACAGGCCGGTGGTGACCAGGAGGTCGCCGTCGGGGGTCCGGAGCGTGGCGCGGACCACCTGGTTGCAGCCGAGGCGGACCAGCAGGTCGGCGACCTCCCCGGTGGCCGCCACCGCGCAGCTCGCGCTGGAGTGGGTCTTCAGCACCCGGTAGGCGGGTTGCCCGTCGGCGACGACGAGCTGCTTGCCGGGGAAGACCTCCTTGGCGGTCAGCGGCGCCTGGTCGGTGTCCCGGGAGTCGAGGTCGTGCGCCTCGGCCCCGGCGGACTCGGCGACCTCGGGCTGGCCGGTGGAGGTGGCCTGCGGGGTCTGGTCTCGCTCGTCGATCAGGGCGGCGGCGGCGAGGCCGCAGAGCGCGAGCAGCACGAGCACGGCCGCGCCGCCGACCAGCACCTGCCACAGCCGTCCGCCGCCCCGCCGTGGCGCGGGTAGCCCCACCGGCATGCTCGGCTCGGCGGTCGCGGGCGGCCCGGCCGGCGTGCTCGGCTCGACCGGGGGCGTCGACTGGACCGGTGCGTACGGCTGTGCCTGCGCGTACGGCTGCTGCTCGTCCGGCGGGGGCGGCGCCGGGATCGCCGCGCGGACGGGCTCCGGCTCGGCGGACGGCAGCACGACCCGGTTGGCCCGCGGCAGCGACGGCGTCGGGAAGCGGGACGGGGAGGGGCCGGCCGGGGGAGGCGGACCGGCACCGAGCCCCGACCGGTCGGACCCGGGCTCCGGGTACTCCATGAATGCGTCCTCATCGGACTCGTACCGATACACCATGTCGCCCAGACTAGGAGTTATTGTCCCTTTAGGGGGTAATAATTGGAAATTGTCGGTCGGGATGTTGCGGGTCGTGCTCAGCCCGCGCGCCGGGCCCGGGCCGGCCCGGCGGGACGGCGGTGCGAGAATTGCCGGCGTGACCGGCGACCACTACTTCACCGCTGAGCCCGCGACGGCCGCCCACCCGCGCGAGGTCGAGTTCTCCGTCGCCGGCCGCGACTACACCCTGACCTCCGCCGGCGGGGTGTTCTCCGCCGCCCGCCTCGACCCCGGCACGGCGGTGCTGCTGCACAAGGCGGAGCTGCCGCCCGCCGGCACCACCGGCGCGCTGCTCGACCTCGGCTGCGGCTTCGGGCCGATCACCTGCGTGCTGGCCACCTCGGCGCCCACGGCGACCGTGTGGGCCGTCGACGTCAACGAGCGGGCCCGCGAGCTGACGGCGGGCAACGCGGCACGGGTCGGCGCGGCCGACCGGGTGCGCGTCGCCGCGCCGGACGACGTGCCCGCCGACGTCACGTTCGCCCAGCTCTGGTCCAACCCGCCGATCCGGGTCGGCAAGGACGAGCTGCACCGGATGCTGCTGCGCTGGCTGCCCCGGCTCGCCCCCGACGGCGTGGCCTGGCTGGTCGTCGCCCGCCACCTCGGCGGCGACTCGCTGCACCGCTGGCTGGTCGAGCAGGGCTGGCGGGTCGAGCGGCACGCCAGCCAGAAGGGCTACCGGGTCCTGCGCGTCACCCGGTAATTGGCTGGGCCGCGGGGCGGCCGCTCGGGCAGGATGCCGACGTGGGATACGTGGACGTGGCGGCGGTCGGGCACATCCTCCCGGACGGCCGGGAGCTCTTCGCCGACGTGTCGTTCCGGGTCGGTGAGGGCGCCAAGGTGGCCCTCGTCGGGCCGAACGGCGCCGGCAAGACGACCCTGCTGCGGATGGTCGCCGGCGACCTGCCGGTGAAGACGGGCGCCATCGCGCGGGCCGGCGGGCTCGGCGTGATGCGCCAGTTCATCGGCATGATCGGCGACGAGTCCACGCTGGGCGACCTCGCGTTGTCGCTGGCCCCGCCGGCACTGCGCGACGCCGGCCGTCGGCTCGCCGCGACCGAGTCGGCCATGCGGGCGGCCGAGGTGCGTGGCAAGTACAGCACCGCCGCCGGCAAGGCCCAGCTGGCGTACGCGGACGCGCTCGCGGCCTGGGGCGAGATCGGCGGGTACGACACCGAGGTCCTCTTCGACACCGTCGCCACGATCGTGCTCGGCCTGCCGTGGGACGCCGCCCGGGAACGCCCGGTGCGGACCCTCTCCGGCGGCCAGCAGAAACGGTTCGCCCTCGAACTGCTGCTGCGCGGCCCCGACGAGGTGCTGCTCCTCGACGAGCCGGACAACTTCCTCGACGTGCCCGGCAAGCGGTGGCTGGAAGGACGGCTGCGAGAGTCCGGCAAGTCGGTGCTCTACGTCTCGCACGACCGGGAACTGCTCGCCCACACCGCCGACCGGGTGGTCGCCGTGGAGGGCGGCAGCACCTGGGTGCACCCGAGCGGCTTCGCGAGCTGGCACTCCGCGCGGGTGGCCCGGCACGCCCGCCTCGACGAGCTGCGCAAACGCTGGGACGAGGAGCACCAGAAGCTGCGCGAGCTGATGCTGATGTACAAGCAGAAGGCCGCGTACAACGACGGAATGGCCTCGCGCTACCAGGCCGCGCAGACCCGGCTGCGCAAGTTCGAGGAGGCCGGGCCGCCGCCCGTACCGCCGAAGGACCAGGACATCCGGATGCGGCTGACCGGCGGGCGGACCGGCAAGCGCGCGGTGGTCTGCGAACAGCTCGAACTCGACGGCCTGACCTACCCGTTCGACCTGGAGATCTGGTACGGCGACCGGGTCGCGGTGCTCGGCGCCAACGGCACCGGCAAGTCGCACTTCCTGCGGCTGCTGGCCCGGGGCGGCACCGACCCCGACCCCGCCAACGGCCCGGTCGACGGGGCGGCGGCGCTGGCGCCGGTCGCCCACGCCGGGGTGGCCCGGCTCGGCGCGCGGGTACGCGCCGGGCACTTCTCGCAGACCCACGACCGGCCGGAGCTGATGACCAGGACCCTCGTCGAGATCCTGTGGCGGGGCGACGACCACCGCGCCGGCATGGACCGGCACGCGGCGATGGCGGCGCTGAGCCGGTACGAACTCGCCGGGCAGGGCGACCAGCGCTTCGGCACCCTCTCCGGCGGGCAGCAGGCGCGCTTCCTGGTGCTGCTGCTGGAGCTCTCCGGCGCGACGCTCCTGCTGCTCGACGAGCCCACCGACAACCTCGACCTGGCCTCCGCCGAGGCACTGGAGGCCGGCCTGAACGCGTTCGAGGGGACCGTCGTGGCGGTGACCCACGACCGCTGGTTCACCCGGTCGTTCGACCGGTTCGTGCTCTTCCGCGGCGACAACGAGGTGGTGGAGACCCCCGAACCGGTCTGGGACGTGGCGTGACCCCCGCCTGCCTCGCCGACCTCGCCGACCGCCGTGGCGTGAGCCTCGCCGACCGCCGTCTCGCGTGATCCCCGCCTGCCTCGCCGACCGCCGTCTCGCTTGATCCCCGCCTGCCTCGCCGACCGCCGTCTCGCTTGATCCCCGCCGACCGCCGTCTCGCTTGATCCCCGCCGACCGCCGTCTCGCCGCCGGGGTGTTCGGCCGGTCGGGGCGGCGGGTTCGCCGCTCCTCGGCGTGCGGCTCGTGGCCGGCATAGGGTTGATCTCGTGACTGAGATGACCTATCGCCGGCTGGGCGACTCCGGGCTCGTGGTGTCCGTGGTCGGCATCGGCTGCAACAACTTCGGCCGCAAGCTGGACCTCGACGGCACCCGGGCGGTGGTCGACGCCGCGCTCGACGCCGGGATCAACTTCTTCGACACCGCCGACATCTACGGCGAGCCGCAGGGCGGCTCCGAGGAACTGCTCGGCCAGGCGCTCAAGGGCCGCCGCGACGACGTGGTGGTGGCCACCAAGTTCGGCATGGACATGCACGGACTCAACGGCCCCGACTTCGGCGCCCGGGGCGCGCGGCGCTACATCGCCCGCGCGGTGGAGGCGTCGCTGCGCCGGCTCGGCACCGACCACATCGACCTGTACCAGATGCACGAGCCGGACCCGGGCACCCCGATCGACGAGACCCTCGCCGCGCTCGACGACCTGGTCCGCGCCGGCAAGGTGCGCTACCTGGGCAACTCCAACTTCGCCGGGTGGCAGATCGCCGACGCCGACTGGGTGGCGTCGTCCAACGGCCGGTCGCGGTTCATCAGCGCCCAGAACCACTACAGCCTGCTGGAACGCTCCGTCGAGACCGAGGTGGTGCCGGCCTGCGAGCGGTTCGGCCTCGGGCTGTTGCCGTTCTTCCCGCTCGCCAACGGGCTGCTCACCGGCAAGTACCGGCGCGACCAGGCCCCGCCGGCCGGCAGCCGCCTCGCCGGTGGCGGCCGGTACGCCGAGCGCCTCGCCGCCGCCGACTGGGACACCATCGAGGCCATCGAGGCGTACGCGAAGGAGCGGGGACTGTCGATGCTCCAGGTGGCGATCGGCGGGCTGGCCGCCCAGCCGGCCGTGACCTCGGTGATCGCCGGCGCCACCACGCCGGAGCAGGTGCGGGCCAACGCCGAGGCGGGCGCCTGGCAGCCCACCGACGAGGACCTCGACGCCCTCCGCGCCGCCCTCTGAGCCACGTCGACACCGCCCCGGCACCCGCGCGACACCCGCGTACCGGGGCGGTGCGCCGACCCGGACGAGCGCTGCCCGTCCTGCCTGGGCGGGGAGCGGGCGTGCCCACCACCCGTCGCCCGCCGACCGCCCGCTGCGGGGCCCACGGGTGGCTGAGTGGAACAACACGAGTGTCACCTGCCCCCGGACACACCACCACGTGCCACCGACGCTGGTGCTGGTGGTGCGGTCGGCGCTGGGGCTGACGTTGGTGCTGGTGGTGCGGTCGACGCTGGGGCTTGGGCTGACGTTGGCGCTGGGGCTGGCGCCGCCGGCGGGGGGTAGGGCGAGGCGTCGGGCGGGTCGCCGTCGGTGGAACGTCATGGGTGTCAAAGGGTGGCGGAGGCACCCGTGGTGTTCCACTGAGCCAGCCGGTTGCCGCGTCGGGCGGTCGCCGCGTCGGGCGCGCGCCCGTCGGTGGAACGTCATGGGTGTCAAAGGGTGGCGGAGGCACCCGTGGTGTTCCACTGAGCCAGCCGGTTGCCGCGTCAGCCGACCACCGCGTTGGGCGGTTGCCGGGTTGGGCGGTCAGCGACGTCTGGTGGGCACCACGTTGGACGGTCATCGGGTGGGGTGGCCGTCCCGGTCAGGGGACCGGGCGGTCTGCCGGCCGGCCCGGTGGCCTGCCGTCGGCGGGTCAGGCGGAGGGGTGGCGCTCGCGGAGGGCCTGGCTGACCAGGGCGGCGGTGCGGGCCCGGTGTCTGAGCACGTCGTCGGCGGTGAAGCGGAGGACGACCCAGCCGGCCGCGCGCAGCGCGTTCAGCCGGGCGACGTCCTGCCGGAAGTGGGCGCGTTCCCGGTGGTGGTCGCCGTCGTACTCGACCGCGACGCGCAGGGCCGGCCACGCCAGGTCGACCCGGCCGACGAAGCGCCCGGAGGGATCGCGCACGTCGTGCTGGGCGATCGCGGGCGGTAGCCCAGCGTCGAGCAGGAGAAGCCGCAGACGGGTCTCCATCGGGGACTCGGCCAGCGGATTCGCCAGGGCCAGGACCTCTCGCAGCAGGGACAGCCCCGGCCATCCGGGCCGCGCGTCGGCGTAGGCGCGCAGCGTGCCGAGCTTGACCAGCCGGCGGTGCAGCAGCGCGTCCACGGCGACCAGAGCCTCGTCCCGAGGCGCCTGCCGGCCCAGGTCGAAGGCGGTGCGCAGGGCAGTGGTGACGGGCAGGCCGCCGAAGCGCGCGCGGTCGGAATCCGGCACCACGGAGCGGATCGCCCGAAGACGAGGGTGGGGGCGCATCCGCGCGGCGCGTGGCAGCAGGACGGTGACCGGCGCGTCCCGGGCCAGCAGGTCGACGCCCCACAGGTACGCGGCGCTGCGGCCGGCGATGACCCCGCCGACCGGCAGCGCCAGTGCGACCGCGTCGCACCAGAAGCGGTGGTCGTCGGCCCGGTAGCCGTCGCGGTGCACGTGGACGTCGGGGAGGAGCCGCCGCCAGGACGGCCCGCGCAGCATCGTCCAGGTCAGGAGCCCGTCGGCCACGGCGGCGCTGGCCCGGAACGGCTGGAAGGCCAGGCGTGGCGGAACCCGGGCGGCGGAGGGCATCCGGACAGCATGGCGTGATCGGGCGGTCACCCGCTGCCCCGACCGTTGGGATCGGGCGGTCGATGTGAAATCCGCATCCCGACCTTGGCGGATCCGGCGATCCGTCGTACGGTGACACCCGCAAGTGACCCACGGGAGCCCGGTGGACCGGGCTGAGAGGGGGGCTGTGAGCCCCCGACCGTCGAACCTGATCCGGGTAATGCCGGCGCAGGGAGGAGTGTTGCCGTGCCGTCCCTCGGGCGACTGCATCTGATCACCGACACCCGACCCGGGCGCGACCCGCTGGCCGTTCTGCGGGCCGCGCTTCCGGTGGCCCGCGCCGAACTGGTCGTACAGGTCCGCGTGGAGGACGACGCCACCGACCGGGAGGCGTACGACCTGGCCCGCCGGGTGGTCGCGCTCTGCGCGCCGTACGGCGCCACCTGCCTGGTCAACGACCGGCTGCACGTGGCGCTGGCGGTGGGCGCCGCGGGCGGGCACGTCGGCGCGGACGACCTGCCGGTCGGGGCGGCCCGCCGGGTGCTCGGCGCGACCGCCGTGCTCGGGGCCACGGCGCGCGAGCCGGTAACGGCCGCCGAGGCGGTCGCCGCCGGGGCCAGCTACCTGGGCGTGGGCCCCTGCCACGCCACCAGCACCAAGAGCGGGCTGCCGGCACCGATCGGCCCGGCCGGGGTACGCGCCGTCGCCGAGGCGGTGGACGTGCCGGTCGTCGCGATCGGCGGCGTGACCGCCGCCGCCGCGCCGGCGCTGCTGGCCGCCGGGGCGTACGGGTTGGCGGTGGTGGGGGCGCTCTCCGGGGCGGCCGACCCGGGCCGGGCGACGGCGGAGCTGCTGGGAGCCCTGGGGTGCTGAGCCGGCCGGACGTCGCCGTGGTGGGGGCGGGACCGGTCGGGCTGGGGATCGCGTGGCGCTGCGCGGCGCGCGGGCTCCGCGTCGTCGTCCACGATCCCGCCCCGGGCTCCGGCGCGTCCCACGTCGCCGCCGGGATGCTCGCCCCGGTCGCCGAGGCGTACTTCGGGGAGCACGAGCTGACCGGGCTGCTGACCGCCTCCGCCGCCCGCTGGCCCGCCTTCGCCGCCGAGCTGACCGTCGCCTCCGGCGTGGACATCGGCTACCGCACCGAGGGCACCCTGATGGTCGGGCTCACCGCCGACGACCTGGCGGAGGCGCGGCGGCTGTGGGCGTACCAGCAGGGTCTCGGACTGCCCGTGACGCCGCTGCGCCCCTCGGCGCTGCGGGACCGCGAGCCGGCGCTGGCCCCCCGGGTGCGCGGCGGCGCGCTCGCCGCCACCG
>NZ_JBSGDY010000020.1:0-55261 GCF_053602615.1 Micromonospora sp. NPDC004336 | reverse complement strand
GCGCCCCCCCCCGGCGGTGGGGGGCCCGGGGGGGGGGGGTGGGGCGGGCCGGCCCGCCCCACCGGCTCACATCGTGTCGGGGCCGGTCCGGCCGGTCGTGGAGGGTCGGTAGGCGCGCTCCGGGTCGGTCGGCTCGCGGCCGGCCCCGGCGGCCTGCCCGCCGCGGTCCACCGCCTCCGGGCCGTGCCCGAACGCGGCCTCCTCGCCGGCGTCGTTGCCCGTCACGTCGTCGGCCTGGCCGTCCAGGGTCGAACGCGCGACGGCCCGGTCCAGTTCCTGCAGGGGAGTCCGTTCCTCGTCCCGCCACACCTTGTTCTCGTCCGTCATACCGATCGCGGTACCCAGGCCCGCCGCCCGCAAACGGTGCTGGCCGCCGCCGGCAGGTCCGCGAGCCCGTCGCTCGCGGGCGACGATGGCCGCCGCCCGCGCGCGGTGCTGGCCGCCGCCGGCAGACCCGCGAGGCCGTCGCGCGCAGGCGACGATGGCCGCCGCCGGCAGACGACGATGGCCGCCGGGCGAGCCGGCGGCCATCGGAGTTCGTACCCGGGGGGCGGGGATCAGGGCTGCGGCCGGTCGACCTTGCCGCGCCAGGAACCGGTCTCCTGACCGCGCCGCTCGATGAACTGCTTGAACCGCTCCAGGTCGCCCTTGGCGCGCCGGTCGACGATGCCCAGCTTGTCGCCGGCCTGCTCGACCACGCCGTGCGGCTCGAACTCCAACTGCAGGGTCACCCGGGTGTTCTCCGGGTCCAGCCGGTGGAACGTCACCACGCCGGCCTGCTTGGTGCCGCCGGTCGAGCGCCAGGCGACCCGCTCGTCCGGGAGCTGCTCGGTGATCTCGGCGTCGAACTCACGCTTGACGCCGGCGATCTCGACGGTCCAGTGGGTCATCGTGTCCGTCAGTTGCCGGACCTCCTGCACCCCCTCCATGAAGTGGGGGAACTCCTCGAACTGGGTCCACTGGTCGTACGCGGTGCGCACCGGTACGGCGACGTCCACGTGTTCGGTAACGCCACTCATCAGGCATCCTCCTTGGTCCGCCGGGGTCGGGCCGGATCGTGCGGGGATCCGGTCACCAGCGGGTCGTCTCGTTCTTGTGGCCGAGCGCCGCCCACACCTCGGAGACCGTCTGGTAGCGGGTGCCCTCGGGCAGCCGCTCCAGTTCGGCGACGATGTCCGCGGGCGCGTCGTTGTCGCGCGCGTTGGCGATCAGGGTTTCGCGGTCGCCGGGCAGGGCGCTCATCGTGATGAACCGTCCGAGCCGGCTGCGTCGTTCGACGTCCTCGGAACTCATCCCCTTGGGCGCGCCCGTACGCAGTTCGCCGGCCGGGGCCGTCGTCGGCTCCGGCTGGTCCTCACCGGCCGGCTCCGGCACGCGGGCCTCGTCGACCCGTGAGCCGCCGGTCCCCGGCCCCTGCACGAGGCCGCTGACCTCCCGGCTCATCTGCTCGTCGACTCTCGGTCCGTGCTTGCTGCTGCCACGTTCCATGCCTTCTGCGCTACCCGGTGGCACCGCCGGTAAACCGGCACGCGGGGCGGCCCGGCGCTCCGCGGTCACGCGTCGGCTGGCGTCTTCGGGGGCAGCACCGGCTCCTCCGGGTGCGGCTCGCCGGCCTGGAGTACGCGGCCCCGCTGCAGCTCGGCGTTGATCTGCACGCCGAGCATCAGCGCCGAGTTGGACAGGTAGAGCCAGACCAGGAAGGCGATCACCGCGCCGAGGCTGCCGTAGGTGGCGTCGTACGAGCCGAAGTTGGCCACGTAGAGCCCGAAGCCGAAGGAGGCGACGACCCAGGACAGCAGGGCGACCGCCCCGCCGGGGGTGAGCCAGCGGAACCGGGGCTGCCGGACGTTGGGCGCGATCCAGAACAGCAGGCTCAGCAGCACCATCACGATCAGGGCGAGCACCGGCCACTTGGCGACGCTCCACACCGTGCGGGCCAGGCCGCCGGCGTGGAGCAGGTCGCCCACCGCGTCGGTGACCGGCCCGCTGACGATCAGGCCGGTGGCGACGACCGCGAGCAGCACCAGCGAGATCGCCGCGAGACCGATCTGCATCGGTCGCAGCTTCCAGACCGGCCGGCCCTCCTCGACGCCGTAGACGGCGTTCGAGGCCCGGGTGAACGCCCCGATGAAGCCGGAGGCCGACCAGAGCGCGCCGAGCAGACCGAAGCTCAGCAGCACGCTCGCCGAGTCGTTCTGGTCGACCACGCCCCGCACGACGGAGACGAAGCCCTCGTTGGCCACCACCGAGCCGGCCCCCATGTCCCGGGCCAGGTCGAGCACGGTGTCGACGGTCTGCTCGCCGTTGGAGACCAGCCCGACCAGGGCGACCACCACGATGGTCGACGGGAAGAGCGCGAGCACCCCGTAGTAGGTGAGCGCGGCGGCCCAGTC
Organism: Micromonospora sp. NPDC004336; assembly: GCF_053602615.1. Classification (NCBI taxonomy): domain Bacteria; kingdom Bacillati; phylum Actinomycetota; class Actinomycetes; order Micromonosporales; family Micromonosporaceae; genus Micromonospora; species Micromonospora sp. NPDC004336. Next base: position 52,868 of record NZ_JBSGDY010000020.1, on the reverse strand, counting down.
CGCGCAGTTGTCCTTGACGAAGTTCCGGGCGCTGCGCACCAGCACCCCGCGCCAGGTCCGCCAGCTCAACTGCCGCACCCGGCCGGGGACGCGCAGCCGCCGCCCGCCGGTGAGCGCCGCGCCGGGCTCCGTGGTCGTCATCGCCCGCTCCCTGTGCCCCCGGCCGCCGGATGACCCGGGCGTCTCCGGCTCCGCCTGGCCCCGCCGGTACCCCGGGCCCGAAATCGACAAACCCGGCGGACCGGTTTGCCGACCGGCCCCGGGGGAACGGTCAAGCGGAACCCATCGACGCGGAGGAGGACGAGATGCCCGGGCGCGAGGTACTGCCCAGCACGCTGCGACGCTCCCCCAAGAAGGCGCAGCGCACCTGGGAGAAGACGCACGACTCGGCCGTCGAGACGTACGGCGAGGGGGAGCGGGCGCACCGCACCGCCTTCGCCGCGGTCAAGCACGAGTTCGAGAAGGTGGGCGACCACTGGGAGCCGAAGGGCCGCAAGGGCCCGAGCGACCGCCAGGCGGCCGGCGGCGGACCGGAGCGCCGCGCGCCCACCGCCGGCGGGGTGGACGCCAACGCCACCAAGGACCACCTGATGAAGGTGGCCCGCAAGCTGGACGTCCCCGGCCGGTCGAGCATGACCAAGCCGGAACTGGTCAAGGCCATCGAGAAGGCGAACAACCGGCAGACCGCCAAGGCCCGCGGTCGCTGACGCGGGTCTCGGCGTACGCGAGAAGGGGCTGTCCATCCGCGGACAGCCCCTTCTCGCGTCGCCTGGTCACCAGTGGCCGCCGCCGGGGGCCTCGAGGTGCACCGCCTTGGTCGCGGTGAACTCGTCGAGCAGTTCCGGGCCGTACCCGAAGCCCTGGCCGCTGCCGCGGCGCGGGTGAGCGGCGCCGCCCGGAGCCCCGCCGAACACGGCGTTGACCTTCACGGTGCCCACCGGCAGCTCCCGCCAGGCCCGCTGGGCGTGGCTCATCGAGCCGGTCAGCACCGTCGCGGCCAGCCCGTACGGGGAGTCGGCGGCGCACCGCAGCGCCTCGGAGAACGAGTCGACCACGACGATCGCGGCGACCGGCCCGAAGGTCTCCTCGCGCACCAGCGTCATGTCGTGCCGGCAGTCGGCGACCACCGTGGCGGGGTAGAACGCGCCCGGGCCGTCGGGCAGCGTGCCGCCGGCGCGGATCCGCGCCCCCTCCGCGACCGCGGCGGTCACCTGCCCGTGCACGTGGTCGCGGTGCCGCCGGTCCACCAGCGGCCCCAGCTCGGTCGCCGGGTCGCCGCCCGGGCCCACCCGCAGCCGTTCCGCCCGGTCCACCAGGGCCTGCGTGAAGTCCTCGGCGACGTCCCGGTGCACGTAGATCCGCTCCACCGCCACACAGATCTGCCCCGCGTTGGCGAACGCGCCGACGGCCGCCTGCCCGGCTGCCCACACCGGGTCGACGTCGCCGTCCACGACGAGCGGGTCGCTGCCGCCGTTCTCCAGCAGCACCTTGGCGCCGGTGCGCGCCGCCGCGGCCGCGATGGCCCGCCCGGTGGCGGTGGAGCCGACGTGGGCCACCACGTCCACCTCCTGCGCGGCCAGCGCCGCGCCGACCTCCGGGCCGCCGGTCAGCAGCGAGAGCACCCCGGGCGGCAGCGCGGAGTCCAGCGCCCTCGCCAGCAGCCAGCCGGTCGCCGGGGTGCGTTCGCTCGGCTTGTAGAGCACCACGTTGCCGGTGACCAGCGCCGCGCCGAGCAGCCCGCAGGAGACCGCCACCGGGTCGTTCCACGGCGTGATCGCGGCGACCACCCCGCGCGGCTGCGGCACCATGAAGTCGATGGCGTGCGGGCCGCCGTGCAGGGTCCGCCCGCCCCGCACCGGGGCCAGCTCCGCGTACTGTCGCAGGGTGCCGATGCCCGCCTCCACGCCGCCCCGCGCGTCCGCGAGGGGCTTGCCCATCTCGGCCGTCGTCGCCCGCGCCAGCTCGTCGGCGACCGCGGCCACCGCGTCCGCCGCCCGGTGCAGGGCCGCCGCCCGGTCGGCGGGGGCGGTCGCCGCCCACTCCGACGCGACGCCGCGCGCCGCCTCGACCGCCTTGCCGACCTCGTCCGCCGTCGCCACCGGCACGGAGCTGACCGGGGAGCCGTCGGCCGGATCGTGTACGACCAGCTCGCCCCCCTCGCCGCCCGCGCCCCACACTCCACCTATGAGCTGCGCAACCGTGTACATGCGGCAGTGGATGCCCCGGCCCCGGCGAGGCAAACGCGTTTCGCCCGGTTGCTGGCAGGGTAGGCGGATCGGATGAGTTCGACCGGCGCGGAGAGCGCGGACGCCGTCGTCGTCGGAGCCGGCCACAACGGCCTGGTCGCCGCCAACCTGCTCGCGGACGCCGGCTGGGACGTCCTGGTGCTGGAGGCCACCGCCGCGCCCGGCGGCGCGGTGCGCTCCGCCGAGGTGACCGCCCCCGGCTACCTGAGCGACCTGTACAGCTCCTTCTACCCCCTCGGCTACGCCTCGCCCGTGCTGCGCGGGCTGGGGCTAGACCGGTACGGGCTGCGCTGGCGGCACTCCCCGGACGTGCTGGCGCACCTGCTGCCCGACGGGCGGGCGGCGGTGCTCAACCGCGACCCGGAGGCCACCGCCGCCTCGCTGGAGGCGTTCGCGCCGGGCGACGGCAAGCGCTGGCTGCACGCGTACGACGACTGGCGGCAGGTCGCCGAGCCGATGCTGGACACCATCACCACGCCCTTCCCGCCGGTGCGCGGCGGCCTGGCCCTGCTGCGCCGGCTGCGGGTGTCGGGCGCGCTGCGGCTGGCCCGACGGCTGGTGGTGCCGGTCCGCAAGCTCGGCGACGAGCTCTTCGACGGCGCGGGCGGCCCGGCGCTGCTGGCCGGGTGCGCCCTGCACACCGACCTGTCTCCGGAGGAGGCCGGCTCCGGCGTGTACGGGTGGCTGCTCGCCATGCTCGGCCAGCAGGTCGGCTGGCCGGTGCCCGACGGCGGAGCGCAGCGGATCACCGACGCGCTGGTGGCCCGCCTGACCGAGCGCGGCGGCCGGATCCTCTACGGCGCCCGGGTCGACCGGGTGCTGACCGCGCGCGGCCGGGCGATGGGGGTGCGTACCGCCGGTGGCGCCCTCTGGCGGGCCCGCCGGGCGGTGCTGGCCGACGTTCCGGCCCCCGCGCTCTACCTGGACCTGGTCGGCGCGGCGGCGCTGCCGCCAAGGCTGGTCGAAGACCTGGCGCACTTCCGGTGGGACGGCTCGACGCTCAAGGTGGACTGGGCGCTGTCCGCGCCCGTGCCGTGGACCAACCGCGCGGTCGCCACCGCCGGCACCGTGCACCTCGGCGCGGACCTGGACGGGCTCACCGGCTACGCCGCCGCGCTGGCCCGCTCCGAGGTCCCGCGCGACCCGTTCCTGCTGGTGGGGCAGATGTCGGTGGCCGACCCGAGTCACTCGCCGCCGGGCACCGAGTCGCTCTGGTCGTACACCCACCTGCCGTTCCGCCGGCACTGGCGGGCGGAGGAGATCGCCGCCCACGTCGACCGGATGGAGCAGGTGCTGGAGGAGGCGGCACCCGGCTTCCGCAGCCTGATCGTGGGGCGGCACGTGGCCGGCCGTCGGCGGCGAGGTGCTCGGCGCCGGCTACCGCTTCGTCTCCGCCTCGCTGGGCGAGCGGGGCTCCTCGGGCGCCTCCAGCCGGGGCGGCATCTACTGGGTGGCCACCGCCGCCGGCGCGCCCCGCCCCGAGCCGCCGGAGACGCAGCTCGCCCTGCTGCGCCGCTGGTACGAGGGCTGGCCCGCGCCCGTCGCCGAACTGCTCGACGCCACCGACCCGGCGGACCTGGTGCAGCAGGAGATCCGCGAGCTGCGGCCGCTGCCCAGGTCGTACGCCTTCCCGGCCGGTCCGGGCGGGGTGGTGCTGCTCGGCGACGCCGCGCACGCCATGCCGCCGCACCTCGGTCAGGGCGCCTGCCTCGCCTTCGAGGACGCGGCCACCCTCGCCTCGCTGCTGCGCGAGTCCCGTCTGCCCGACGCCCTCGTCGCGTACGACCGGGCGCGCCGGCCCCGGGCGGCCACGGTGGTCCGGCAGACCCGCCGGATGTCGGCCGTGCTGAAGGCGCGGGGCCCGCTGGCGCTGCGCGCCCGTGACGCCGCCCTCGGCACCCTCAGCCCGCGCCTGCTCTCGACGGCCGCCGCCACGGCCGCCCAGTGGCGTCCTCCCGCCTGACCCGCTCCCCGTCAACCACGGCGCGTCCTGCCGGGGGCCGGCGCCGCGATCAGGGTCCCTGGTGACCTCCAGCAGGATCGCCAGCAGCTCCTCGGGCGCGTCGCGCATGAGGTTGTGCCCACCGTCCAGCGTCGAGGCGGTACGGCTGATCACCGCGCGCCACCTCGACCGCTACCTCGGGATCCTCGTGGGCGTCGCCGGTCGCGCCGGGGCCGCCGACCCTCACCTGCTGGGGCGGCAGCTGCTCATGCTCGTGGAGGGCGCCACCGTCGTCGCCGCACACCACGACGCGGCGGCGCGGGCGAGCACGCCCGCCGGGCGGCCCTGACCCTACTCTCCGCGGCCCCTCGCGCCGGCCGTCAGGACTGACGTGTCCGAGGCCGCGAGGTCGGCCGGGATCAGCGTGATCGCCTCCGGCGTGGACCGGGCCGGTCGCCACGACCACGTGGGCGACCGGGCTCCGGGCCGGTGCTGCCGGAGGGACATCTTCAGGGGGTTACGGGGGCGGGTTCGGCGATGCAGGCGGTGCCGACGCGGCGGAAGCCGACCCGCAGGTAGACCCGGGCGATGTCCTCGCTGCCGGCGGAGAGGAAGACCAGTTCGGTGCCGGCGGCCAGCAGCTCACGGGCCAGCGCGGCGGTGACGGCGGCGCCCAGGCCCCGCCGGCGGGCGGCCGGCAGGGTGGCGATCCCGGCGATCTCGGCGACGTCGTCGACCCGCATCGCCATGCCGCTGGCCAGCGCGCCGTCGGCGGTCGTCCCGGCCAGCGCCGACAGCCGGCGGCCGTCGGCGACGCGGGCGCGCTCCTCGTCCAGCGCGGCCTCGTCGACCTCCGCGACGGCGGCGTCGCGCTGCGCCGGGCCGGCCTCGCCGCGCCCCGTGCCGGGGTCGGAGAAGCCGACGGCGGCGACGGCGCGCCGGGCGGCGACGTCCGCCGCGAAGCCGGGGTCCGCCGGGTCGAGCAGCCGCACGGGTACGTCGGTGAGGGTCTCCGGGGCGGGCAGGGCCGCCGGGTCGAGCACCATCAGCGGGGCCTCCAGCACCGACAGGCCGGCCGAGCGGGCCACCGCCAGCAGGTCGGGCGTCGTCTCGTGCACCCACTCGAAGGCCTCGGGCAGGCCGAGTTCGCGCTGCCGTTCCCGTACCGCCGCGACGTCGGCCAGCGACGGCGGCGCGTCGGCGTCGCGCCGGGGGCGGGCGTAGAACGGCCAGCCGGCGCCGTCGCGGACGAACAGCACCAGGGCGCCGTACTCCTCCGCCCGGGCCGCGTCGCGGGGCACCGCGTCGTAGAAGCGTTCCAACCGGTCGAAGAGGTCCGTACGCACGCCATCCACCGCGCGAGACTACACGTCCCAGACTCTGGAAGGTGTGATCAATCTGCACTGGCCTTGCGCACCGGACCCTAACGTAGACTCAATAGACTCCTGAGGGCCGACGTCGTCCCGATCGAGTTTGCACCTGAGTGACGACAGGAGGCCCGGTGGCCTTTCCGTACCCTCAAAGCAGCCCGCAGCAGGCCCCGCACCTCGGCCCGGGAGCGCCCGCGGCCGGGCTCTACGACCCCGCGCAGGAGCACGACGCCTGCGGCGTGGCCTTCGTGGCGGACCTGCACGGGCGGCGCTCGCACGCGGTCGTGACCAACGGCCTCGACGCGCTCCGCCGGCTGGACCACCGGGGCGCCCGGGGCGCGGAACCGAACACCGGTGACGGCGCGGGGATCATGATCCAGGTGCCGGACGCGTTCCTGCGCGCGACTGTCGACTTCCCGCTGCCGCCCGCCGGCGAGTACGCCACCGGCCTGGTCTTCCTCCCAGACGACGACGCCGCCGAGGCCCGCGCCCGTCGCGTGGTGGAGAAGTACGCGCTGGTGGAGGGCGCCGACGTGCTCGGCTGGCGCGACGTGCCGGTCGACCCGCGCGGCCTCGGCGAGACCGCCCTCGCGGCGATGCCCCGGGTCCGGCAGCTCTTCCTCGCCGCGCACCGGCTCACCGGCTCGCCGGCCGGGCCGGCCGGGTCGCCGCTGCGTGGCGTCGAGCTGGAGCGGGTGGCGTTCTGCCTGCGCAAGCAGGCGGAGCGGGAGAGCGCCGAGCGGGGCGTGCCGGCCTACTTCCCGTCGCTGTCCGGGCGGACGATGGTGTGGAAGGGCATGCTCACCCCCGACCAGCTGCCGGCGTTCTATCCGGAGCTGACCGACGAGCGGGTGGAGAGCGCGATCGCGCTGGTGCACAGCCGCTTCTCCACCAACACGTTCCCGTCCTGGCCGCTGGCGCACCCGTACCGGCTCATCGCGCACAACGGCGAGATCAACACGATCCGGGGCAACCGGAACTGGATGCAGGCAAGAGAGTCGATGCTCACCAGCGGCGCTTCCTCAGCCGCCGGCGGAGCCGGCGGTCACCTGCCGGGCAACATCCGCCGGGTCTTCCCGGTCTGCACGCCGGCCGCCTCCGACTCGGCGAACTTCGACGAGGTCCTGGAACTGCTGCACCTGGCCGGCCGGAGCCTGCCGCACGCGGTGCTGATGATGATCCCCGAGGCGTGGGAGAACGACCCCGACATGGGCGCGGAGAAGCGCGCCTTCTACCGGTTCCACGCGAGCCTGATGGAGCCGTGGGACGGTCCCGCCTCGGTCGCCTTCACCGACGGCGAGATCGTCGGCGCGGTGCTGGACCGCAACGGGCTGCGCCCGGGCCGCTGGTGGCGGACGGCCGACGGGCTCGTGGTGCTCGGCAGCGAGGCGGGCGTGCTCGACCTCGACCCGGCCCGGGTGGTCGCCAAGGGCCGCCTCCAGCCGGGGAAGATGTTCCTGGTCGACACCGTCGCCGGCCGGATCGTGCACGACGAGGAGATCAAGGCGGAACTGGCGGCCGAGCAGCCGTACGCCGACTGGCTGCACGCCGGCCTCATCGACCTGACCGACCTGCCGCCGCGCGAGCACGTCGTCTACACCCACGACTCGGTACGCCGCCGCCAGCAGACCTTCGGCTACACCGAGGAGGAGCTGAAGATCCTGCTCGCGCCGATGGCGCGCAGCGGCGCCGAGCCGCTCGGCTCGATGGGCACCGACACCCCGATCGCCCCGCTGTCGACCCGGCCGCGGCTGCTCTACGACTACTTCCACCAGCTCTTCGCCCAGGTCACGAACCCGCCGCTGGACGCCATCCGGGAGGAGCTGGTGACCAGCCTGGCGTCGACGATCGGGCCGGAGGGCAACCTGCTCGACCCGGGCCCGGCCAGCTGCCGGCAGATCGTGCTGCCGTACCCGGTCATCGACAACGACGAGCTGGCCAAGATCCTCTGCATCGACGAGGACGGCGACCTGCCCGGCTTCAAGGCCGTCCGGGTCTCCGGGCTCTACCGCGTCCGGGAGGGCGGCGCCGGCATCAAGGCCCGGCTGACCGAGATCTGCCGGCACGTCTCGGAGGCGATCGAGGACGGCGTACGCATCCTGGTGCTGTCGGACCGCGACTCCAACGCCGACCTCGCCCCGATCCCGTCGCTGCTGCTCACCGCCGCCGTGCACCAGCACCTGGTCCGCGAGCAGACGCGTACCCAGGTGGCGCTGGTCGTCGAGTCCGGCGACTGCCGCGAGGTGCACCACGCGGCGGTGCTGATCGGCTACGGCGCGGCGGCGGTCAACCCCTACCTGGCCTTCGAGTCGGTGGAGGACATGATCTCCACCGGCGCGCTGGTGGGCGTCGATCGCGTCACGGCGGTCCGCAACTACGTCAAGGGCCTCGGCAAGGGCATCCTGAAGATCATGTCCAAGATGGGCATCTCGACGGTGTCGTCGTACTGCGGGGCGCAGGTCTTCGAGGCCGTCGGGCTCGACTCCCGGCTCGTCGAGCGCTACTTCCGCGGCACCCCGAGCAAGATCGGCGGGATCGGGCTGGACGGCATCCACGCCGAGGTCGCCGCCCGGCACTCGCTGGCCTGGCCGGCCCCGGGTGCCACGGCGTCCGACCGCCTCGAGGTGGGCGGCGAGTACCAGTGGCGCCGCGAGGGCGAGCTGCACCTGTTCAACCCGGAGACGGTCTTCCTGCTCCAGCACGCCACCCGCAGCCGCCAGTACGACGTGTTCCGGCAGTACACCGCCAAGGTCGACGAGCTGGCCGCGCGGGCCGGCTCGCTGCGCGGGCTGTTCCGACTGCGTACCGGCGTGCGGCCCCCGGTGCCGATCGAGGAGGTCGAGCCGGCCACCGAGATCGTCAAGCGGTTCGCCACCGGCGCCATGTCGTACGGGTCGATCTCGGCGGAGGCGCACGAGACCCTGGCGATCGCGATGAACCGCCTCGGCGGCAAGTCCAACACCGGCGAGGGCGGCGAGGACGTCGACCGGCTGCACGACCCGGCCCGCCGCTCGGCGGTCAAGCAGATCGCCAGCGGCCGCTTCGGCGTGACCAGCGAATACCTGGTCAACGCCGACGACCTCCAGATCAAGATGGCGCAGGGCGCCAAGCCCGGCGAGGGCGGGCAGCTGCCGGGCAACAAGGTCTGGCCGTGGATCGCCCGCACCCGGCACGCCACCCCCGGCGTCGGCCTGATCTCCCCGCCGCCGCACCACGACATCTACTCGATCGAGGACCTGGCCCAGCTCGTCCACGACCTCAAGTGCGTCAACCCGTCCGCGCGGGTGCACGTCAAGCTCGTCAGCGAGGTCGGGGTCGGCACCGTGGCGGCGGGCGTGGCCAAGCTCAAGGCCGACGTCATCCTCATCTCCGGCCACGACGGCGGCACCGGGGCGTCGCCGCTGAACTCGCTCAAGCACGCCGGCACCCCCTGGGAGCTGGGGCTGGCCGAGGCGCAGCAGACGCTGCTGCTCAACAAGCTTCGCGACCGGGTCACCGTGCAGGTCGACGGGCAGCTCAAGACCGGCCGGGACGTGCTGGTCGCGGCGCTGCTCGGCGCCGAGGAGTTCGGCTTCGCCACCGCCCCGCTGATCGTCGAGGGCTGCGTGATGATGCGGGTGTGCCACCTGGACACCTGCCCGGTCGGCATCGCCACCCAGAACCCGGTGCTGCGGGAACGCTTCACCGGCCGGCCCGAGTTCGTGGAGAACTTCTTCCTCTTCCTCGCCGAGGAGGTCCGCGGCTACCTGGCCGAGCTGGGCCTGCGCTCGATCGAGGAGGCCATCGGGCAGGCCGAGCTGCTCGACGTCGCCCCGGCGGTCGCGCACTGGAAGGCCGGCGGGCTCGACCTGACCCCCGTGCTGCACCTGCCGGAGCTGCCGGCCGGGGCCGCCCGGCGGGGCGTACGGGCCCAGGACCACGGCCTGGAACTGGCGCTGGACAACGAGCTGATCGCGCTGGCCGCGCCGGCGCTGGGCGGTCCCGGGCCCCGGGGCGCGGCGGCCGGCGCCGACGCGCGGGACCCCGCCGAGGTCACGCCGGTACGGGTCGAGGTGGCGGTGCGCAACGAGCACCGCAGCGTCGGCGCGATGCTCGGCGGCGAGGTGACCCGCCGCTTCGGCGGCGCCGGCCTGCCCGCCGACACGATCGAGTTCACGCTGCGCGGCACCGCCGGGCAGTCGTTCGGCGCGTTCCTGCCGCCCGGGGTGACCCTGCGCCTGCACGGCGACGCCAACGACTACGTCGGCAAGGGCCTCTCCGGCGGCCGGCTCGTCGTCCGGCCGGACTCCACCGCGCCGTTCGTCGACGGCGACGCCCCGTCGGGGCAGCGCGCCGAGGACCAGATCATCGCCGGCAACACCATCCTTTACGGCGCGACCGCCGGCGAGCTGTTCCTGCGCGGACGGGTCGGGGAGCGGTTCGCGGTGCGCAACTCCGGCGCGGTGGCCGTCGTCGAGGGCGTCGGCGACCACGGCTGCGAGTACATGACCGGCGGGACCGTGGTGGTGCTGGGGCCGACCGGCCGCAACTTCGCCGCCGGCATGTCCGGCGGCACCGCCTTCGTACACCGGCTGGACCGCCGCCGGGTCAACGCGGAACTGGTCGACCTGGCCCCGCTGTCGGAGGAGGAGCAGGCGGTGCTGCACGAGCTGGTGCAGCGGCACTTCGCCGAGACCGACTCGTCGGTCGCGGAGGGGCTGCTCAAGCGCTGGCCGGAGGCGGTGGCGGAGTTCACCGCCGTGGTGCCCCGCGACTACCGCCGGGTTGTGGAGATCATGCGGGCCGCCGAAGCCGCCGGCCGCGACGTCGACGACGCGGTGATGAGCGCGCTCTCCGTGCCCGCCGCGAAGTCCGTGCCGACCACGCCCGCCCCGCGGGCGGCGGTCCAGGAGGTGGCTCGTGCCTGACCCGAACGGTTTCCTGCGCTACGACCGGCGGCTGCCCGCGCGCCGCCCGGTGCCGGTGCGGATCAGCGACTGGCGGGAGGTCTACCCGCCGGCGGGCGAGGAGCTGATCCGCGAGCAGGCCACCCGCTGCATGGACTGCGGCATCCCGTTCTGCCACGACGGCTGCCCCCTGGGCAACCGCATCCCGGACTGGAACGACCTGGTCCGCACCGGCGGCTGGGACGCGGCGGTGGCGTCGCTGCACGCCACCAACAACTTCCCCGAGTTCACCGGCCGGCTCTGCCCCGCGCCCTGCGAGGCGGCCTGCGTGCTCGGCATCGGCGGCGGGCAGCCCGTCACCATCAAGCAGGTCGAGGTGGAGATCGCCGACGCGGCAGTCGCGCGGGGCGGCCTGTCGCCGCGCCCGCTGCCCGCGCCGACGGGCCGGTCGGTCGCGGTGGTCGGCTCCGGCCCCGCCGGGCTCGCCGCCGCGCAGCAGCTCGCGCGCGCCGGTCACGCCGTGACGGTGTACGAGCGCGACGACGCGATCGGCGGCCTCCTCCGGTACGGCATCCCCGACTTCAAGCTGGAGAAGGTCCACATCGACCGGCGGCTGGACCAGCTCGCCGCCGAGGGGGTGCGGTTCCGCGCCGGGGTGAACGTCGGCGTGGACGTCACCGCCGAGCAGCTGCGCGCCGAGCACGACGCGGTGCTGCTCGCCTGCGGCGCGCTGCGGGGCCGGGACACCCCGGAGACCCCGGGTCGCGGGCTGCGCGGCGTACACCAGGCGATGGAGCATCTCGTCGCGGCCAACCGGGTGGTCGCCGCGGCGGCGGGCGGCCGGCCCGAGCCGGCGGTGCTGCCCGACGGCACGCCGATCGACGCGGCCGGGAAGCACGTCGTGATCATCGGCGGCGGCGACACGGCGGCGGACTGCCTCGGCGTGGCGCACCGGCAGGGCGCCGCCGGCGTACACCAGCTCGACCTCTACCCGCAGCCGCCGCAGACCCGGGACGAGGCCCGGGACCCGTGGCCCACCTGGCCGTGGCTGCTGCGCAGCTACCCGGCGCACGAGGAGGGCGGCGAGCGGCTCTTCGCCGTCGCGGTGCGGGAGTTCGTCGACGACGGCACCGGCCAGGTCCGGGCGGTGCGGATCGCCGAGGTGACCGTGGAGAAGCGCGACGGGCGGCGGATCGTCACCCCGCTGCCCGGCTCCGAGCGGGAACTGCCGGCCGACCTGGTGCTGCTGGCGATCGGCTTCGAGGGCACCGAGGAGCAGCCGCTGCTCGACCAGTTCGGGGTCGTCCGTAACGCGCGCGGCGCGGTCGACGCCCGGCCGGACTGGCAGACCGACGCCGACGGCGTCTTCGTCGCCGGCGACATGCACCGGGGCGCCTCGCTCATCGTCTGGGCGATCGCCGAGGGACGGGCCGCTGCCGCCGCCATCCACGCCTACCTCGGCGGGACGGGCTCGCTGCCGGCCCCGGTCGACCCGGCCCGGCAACCCCTGGCGGCCCGGTAGCGGCGGCCTCGGCCCTGGGTGGCACGTCGCGGTGAGTCGTCCACGACATCAGCTCGACAGCGTCCGTGCGGTCATCCCACGGCCGCCTGCCCGCCCGGCTGTCGGGCGGGCAGGCGGGCGGGCAGCGGGTCAGCGGCCCAGCAGCGCGTGCGCCTCGCGGATCCTCGCCCACGACTTCGGCTCGGCGGGCGGGGCGCTCGCCGACTCGGCCCGGCGGTCCGCTGCGGCCACGTCCGGGCGGCCGGGGGTGAGCAGCCAGGCCGTGAGGAGTTCGTCGAGGTCCAGCCCGGAGATCCGCTCGGCGAGGGCCTGGAACTGCGCGATCGTGGCGTTGCCGTGCCGGTGCGCGGCGGTCCAGGCCGGCAGGATCCGGAAGAACGCGTCGTCGCCCACCGCCAGGCGGAGCTGGTGCAGGGCCATCGCGCCCCGGTCGTAGACCGCGTCCTCGAAGATCCCGGCCGGGCCCGGCTCGCCCGGCGGCACCTGCCAGAACCTGTCGTCCGCCGGATAGCTGGCGTACGTGAAGTCGAACAGCTCCTGCGCGGTGCCCTCGCCCTGCTCCTCCGACCAGAGCCACTCCGCGTACGAGGCGAAGCCCTCGTTGAGCCAGATGTCGCTCCAGTCGGCCACCGAGACCGAGTCGCCGAACCACTGGTGGGCGTTCTCGTGCACCACCACGTAGGTGTTGGCGCCGCGCCGCCAGAAGCCGGGCCCGTACACCGAGCGGGTCTGCGTCTCCAGGGCGAAGCCGATGCCGTCGACCGGCCCGGCCACGCCGCCCTGCGCCTCGAAGGGGTACGGACCGAAGAGACCGCTGCCCCACTCGACGATCTCGGCGGTGCGCTCGATGCTGGCGCGCGCGGCCGGTCCCAGCTCGCCCAGGGTGGCGCTGTACGCGTTGATCACCGGCTGGCCGTCGGGGGTGGTGTCGGTGACGATCTCGTACTGGCCGATGGCGAGGAAGGCCAGGTAGGTGGCGGTCGGCGAGGTGGTCCGCCAGCTCCACCGGGTGCGGTTGCCCGCCTCGGGCAGCGGCGCCCGCGGCTGGACGCCGTTGCTGATCACCTCGACGCCGGTGGGCACCGAGACGGAGATGTCGTAGGTGGCCTTGTCCAGGGGGTGGTCGTTGCTGGGGAACCACCACCAGGCCGACTCCGGCTCGTTCACCGCCATCGCGCCGTCGGCCGTGCGGGTCCAGCCGGTGTAGCCGCCGACGAGGGTCTCCGACGGTATGCCCGAGTAGCGCACCACGACGGTGAGCTGCTGGCCGGCGGTGACCGCGCGGCGCGGGGTGACCACGAGCTCGTGCACGCCCTCGCGGGCGGTGTCGGCCTGCCAGCCGTTGACCCGCACCGACTCGACGTCGAGCAGGAAGTCCAGGTTGAACCGGGACAGGTCCTGGGTGGCCCGGGCCAGGATGGTGGTGGTGCCGGTGAGCCGGTCGGTGTCCGGGTCGTAGCGCAGCCGGACGTCGTAGTGGGTGACGTCGTAGCCGCTGTTGCCGTAGTCGGGGAAGTAGCTGTCGCCGAGGCCGGGGCCGCCGGGTTGTGGCGCGGCGGCGGGGACGACGGGCCGCCCCCAGCCGGGTGGGGCGGCGTGGCCGGGGGCGCCGGTGACCAGGCCGCCGGCGGTGGTGACGGTCAGGGCGGCGATGGCCGCCGTGAGAGCGCGTCGCACGGGGTGGACTCCCTCCGTCGGGGTGTACGCACCGGCCAACCTAATCGAGATTTGTGAACCCGTTGGCCCCGTCGATGATCGCGGGCCATTCCATTGTTGCGAATGTTTCGATAGCATTACCGCCTGGTAACAAGCCCCGTCCCTGGCCACGCGCGCGGTCACCGGGCCCCACCACCTCGTCCCGTGGAGGTCCCCCCTCATGCCCCACCGCCCCCTGGCCCGTGCCCTCGCCACGCTGGTCGCCGTGCTCACCGCCACCCTCGGCGCGGTGCTCGTCCCCGGTGCCGCCCAGGCCGCCACCGTCAACTACGTCGCCCTCGGCGACTCCTACTCCTCCGGCGTCGGCGCCGGCCCGTACGACCTGTCGACGTGCCTGCGCAGCCAGAAGTCGTACGCCCCGCTCTGGGCCGCCGCCAACGCGGTCACCAGCTTCAAGTTCCCCGCGTGCGGCGGCGCGGTCACCGCCGACGTGATCAACAACCAGGTCGCCTCGCTGAGCACCGGCACCACCCTGGTCACCATCACCATCGGCGGCAACGACGCCGGCTTCGCCGACGTGATCACCAGTTGCCGCTTCGGCAGCACCTCCACCTGCACCAACGCCGTCAACGAGGCGAAGGCGTTCGCCACCACCACGCTGCCCGGCCGGCTCGACGCCACGTACGCCGCCATCCGGGACCGGGCCCCGAACGCCCGGCTGATCGTGCTCGGCTACCCGCGGCTGTTCGAGACCAACTACTGCGGCCTGCTGGCGATGAGCACCTACAAGCGGACCATCCTCAACGAGGCCGCCGACGTGCTCGCCACGGTCATCTCCGGCCGGGCCCGGGCGGCGGGGGCCACCTTCGCCGACACCCGGCCGTACTTCGCCGGGCACGGCGTCTGCGCCGGCGACCCGTGGATCAACGACATCAGCGGCGTCATCGAGGCGTACCACCCGGACGCCGACGGCTACCGCTACGGCTACCTGCCCGCCCTGAACGCCGTCACCGGCTGACCGCCCCGCCCGCCTGCGGTGTGAGGAAGGGGCACTTCCTCACACCGCAGCCGCCGCGCCCGGGTTCGTCACTGTCCGGTGTCGTCCGTGTCCGTTAGGGTCTTTGTGGATCAGGCGGGGCGACGGCGACGGGAGCGAGAAGTGAGCAGGCTCGCGTCGGCGTACGGGCAGGCGGTCGCCGCCCACCGGGCCGCCCGCGTCCACCTCGAAAACGCCCGCGCCGCCTGGCGGGCCGCGCCACCGCCTGCCCCACCGGAGGCCGACCCCGACCTGGTCGCCCGGCTGGCCCGCGTCGGCGGCGCGCTCGCCGCCCCCGCCCCGGGCACCCCACTGACCGGTGCGCCCCGGCCGGTCCGCCTTGGTGAGGCGATCACCGCTGGCGGCGGGTTCCCCGTGCTGGTGCCCCTCGGCGGCGGCCATCACCTGTCCGTCGACGTCGACGCCCGGGACCCGCGTACCGCAGCGCTGTTGCGGGCCGTCGTCCTGCGGATGCTGGCCACCGCGCCGCCCGGTGGGCTGCGGGTCGCCGGGCTCGACGCCGCCGCCCTCGGGGCCACCTTCGGACCGCTGCGCCCGCTGGTCGACGCCGGGGTGCTCGACCCGCCCGCCACCACCGAGGCGGAGGTGGCCGCGCTGCTCGACGACGCGGAGCGGCACGCCCGCGCCGCCCGCAACGGCGACCGCGTCGACCAGGAGCTGTTGCTGGTGGTGGCCGCGTCCGCCCCGTCGCCCCGGGAGGCCGCCCGGCTCGCCGCGCTCACCCACGCCGGCCCGGCCGCCGCCGTCTGCGTCCTGGTCGGCGGCTGGTCGTCCGGGCCGTCGGCCACCCCACCGCCGCCGTTGGGCACCACCACCGCGCTGCGCCTGACCCCCGACGGGTACGCCCACGTCGGTGACCCGCCCGGCGCACCGTTCAGCGCCGACGGCAGCGGGCTGGCCGTGCCGGTGCTGCTCGACGGTGATCCGCCGCCGGCGGCCGTGTCGGCCCTCGCGGAGCACCTCGACGCCGCCGTCCGCCGCCAGGCCGCCGTGGGCTTCGCCGACCTGCTGCCCCCGCACCGGTGGACGGAGTCCGGCCGAGCCGGCTTGCGTACCGTGGTCGGGCGCGCCGGCCGGGACGCCGTCGCGGTCGCCTTCGACGACGCCACCCCGCACTGGCTCGTCGGCGGGCGCACCGGCGGCGGCAAGACGGTCTTTCTGCTCGACGTCCTCTACGGGCTGGCCGCCCGCTACTCCCCGGCCGAGCTTCAGCTCTACCTGCTCGATTTCAAGGAGGGCGTGAGCTTCACGGAGTTCGTGCCGACCGAGCGCGACCCCGCCTGGCTGCCGCACGCCCGCGCGGTGGGCATCGAGAGCGACCGCGAGTACGGCGTCGCCGTGCTGCGCGAGCTGCGCCGCGAGCTGAACCGCCGGGCCACCCTGCTCAAGCGGCAGGGCGTCACGAAGCTCGCCGACCTGCCCGCCGACGTCGCGGCCCCCCGGGTCGTGGCGGTGGTCGACGAGTTCCAGGTGCTGCTGGCCGGCCGGGACGCCATCGCCCGGGAGTCGGTGGACCTGCTGGAGGAGTTGGCCCGCAAGGGCCGCTCCTACGGGGTGCACCTGGTGCTGGCCAGCCAGAGCACGACCGGCATCGAGGCCCTCTACGGGCGCGCCGAGGCCGTCTTCGGGCAGTTCGCCCTGCGGGTGGCGCTGCCCGGAGGCGGCGGCGTGCTCGACCGCGACAACCACTCAGCCGCCACCCTGAGCGTCGGCACGGCCGTGCTCAACACCGCCGCCGGGGCCGCCGGCGCCGACACGCTCGTCCGCTTTCCCGATGCGCATGCCGAATCCGGCGTGCTGGCCCGGCTGCGCCACGAGCTGTGGCAGGCCCGCCCAGCGGGTGCCCGCCCGCCGTCGGTGTTCCGGGGATACGAGGGGGCCCGCGTCGAGGACGACACCACGTTCGCCGGCCTGCGCCCCGGCGGCCGGCGTCCCCTGGCGCTGGTCGGCCGCACCGTCGACATGGACGGCACGTCCGCGCTGTTCATGATGGACACCAGCCCCGGCCGGCACCTGGCCGTCGTGGGCACCGCCGTCACCGCCGCCGAGGTGCTGCGCGCGGCCACCCTCAGCCTCGCCCGCCAGCACGGCCCCGGCGAGGCGCAATTCCTGCTCGTACCCCTCGTGGCCGCCGCCGACCCGGCCGCCGACGACACCGTCGCCGCGCTCGTGGCCGCCGGCCACACCGTGGAACGCCTCGACGCGCATGCCCTGCGCGACCGGATCGTGGCGCTGGCCGCGCCCCCGCCCGGCCCAGCGGCGTCGACTGTCCCGGTGCCCGCGACCAGCCCGGCGATGTCGGCCAGTGCGGGGCCGGCGCGCAGCTACCTGGTCGTGTTCGGGATGGATGTCGCCTCCGCCGTGCTCGCCGCCGCTGATCCGGTGACGTTCCGTTCCGCCCACGAGGACCTGCGTGCCCTGCTGCGTCAGGGGCCGGGGCGGGGCGTGCACCTGCTGGGCTGGTGGCGCGGCCTGCGCCGGCTCGCCGACGACCTCGGTGGCACCCAGAACCGGGACGACGTGGCCTGTCTGGTCGCGCTGAACGTGACCGGCGCCGAGCTGGGGCTGCACCTGGGCGTGCACGATCTGGCCTACGAGCCGCGCGCCGACCGGGCGCTGCTGGTCGACCGGCACGACCAGCGGGTGCGCCTCATCGTGCCGTTCACCCGCGACGGGGACCCGCCGGACGGAGAGAGCTGAGTGTCCACCTTCGAGGAGTACGCGGCGCTGGTCCGTCATCTCGCCGCCCAGCGGCAGGCCGGTGAGCAGGGTGCCGCCGCCGAGTCGGCCCGTCAGCGGGACCTGCACGCCGCCGTCGACTACCTCGACCACCGGCTCACGGCGCAGGGGCAGCGCCTCGACCAGATCGGCCACAAGATCGGCAGTCCACCCCCGCCCCCCGGCCAGCCCGCCCCCGGCGCCCCACCGGGCGGCCCGGTTCCGGTTGCACCGACGTCGGGCGGCCCGTCGGCCGTCGGGGTGCCGTCGGCCGGGCAGCCCCACGGGTTGCCGTCGCCGGGGACGGGATCGATCGGCGGCGCAGCCGCCGTGCCGGGGCGGCCGGGGGTCGGGGCGTACCCCCAGGGGAGCCCGGGGGAGACGGCGCTGGCGCTGCCGGGCGGGGTGCCCACGCCGCGCGCCGGGGAGCTGGACCCGGCGGCGGAGCTGGAGTCGGCGCGGCGCTGGGCCGACGAGGCCGACCGGCTGGGCCAGCAGGTCGAGCTGCTGGCCCAGCGCCCGGCGCTCCTGCCGAGCTGGTCACCGGTGGCCCGGGCGCTCGCCGTCTATCTCGGCTGTGCCGGCGTCGGCGTGCTGCTGATGCTGGTCATGGTGCTCGCCTCCGGCGTCGGGGCGCTCGGTCTCGGCACGCTCTACACGTGGATGTGCGCCGGGTTGCCCGCCGTGTCGCTGATCGCCGGGTGGCTCATCCTCGGTCGCTGGGGCACGCCCGCCGTGGTCGTCGGCACGCCGCCGCGCTACCCCCTGTTGGGCATCCTGGTCTGCTTCCTGGCAGTCCCGCTGGCCTACTGCGGCTACCTGCTGATGTTCCGCGCCCTGCGCTGACGCCGCGCTGTCGCGCCGTGCGGCGGTCTCGGTGGCGGCAAGGAAGGCGTCCAGCTCGGCGGGGGTGAGCCCCTCGTCCTCCAGCAGCGCCAGGAGCAGCACCGTGCCGGCGGTCACCGCTCCGGCGGTGCCGGGCGGCGGCGGGCGCTCGCCCAGGGCCGCGCCGAGCAGCGTCTCCGCCAGCGTCGGGTCGACGTCCACGCCGGTCAGGTCGTAGCGTTCCCGGGCCGCCGCGACGAACCTGATCAGCGGCGCGCGGTCCTGCCCGGCGACGAACCGGCGGCGCGCGGCCACCAGCAGCGCCCCGGCGAGCAGGTCGGCGTAGCGCAGCCACTGCGGCTCGGTGAAGCGGCGCAATCGGCGGTCGTGCCGGCCGAGCCGCCCGTCGAGCAGGCTCCGCAGGGCGGTCGTCGGGTCGTCGGTCATCGGCGGTTCCACCTTCCTCGGTTCTGTCGGCTGTGCGGCAGGCCCGCTCTGGCCCGCAGGGCGTGCCGTTTGGCGTTGGCGACGACCAGGTCGGCGGCGGCCCGTGCCCCCTGTGCCGTTGCCCGTGCGGTCGCTGATGCGTCCGCCCGCGCCGGGGCGACCCGCCGGGGCGGCAGCGTGGGTGCCGGCTCCGGTGTGCCGGCCAGGGCCGCCGCCCACCGGTCGATGGCCCGGCCGCCGTGCGCCAACCGCGCGGCCACCAGGTCCAGCCGGGCCACGGCCGCGCGGAACCGGCCCGCCGCGGCCAGGTCGCTCGGGTCGCGCGCCGCGCCGGGCCGCTGCGGCAGGGTGCCTCCGCCGGTGGGGCCGGAACGCTGCCGGTGGTGGCTGCGGCGGATCCGGTCCTCGGCTGCCGCCAGCCACCATCGGGTCCTGGCGGCCTCGGTGCCGGCCCGGTCCGCGTCGGCGCGGGCCGCCCGCAGCCCGGCGAGCAGGTCACCGGCGCTGCCGGAACCGGCCCGGGCCACGCCGAGCCCGGCGTGCACGAGGCTCAGCGCCCGCCAGCATTCGGTGACGGCATCCTGCCAGGGCAGCCGCCGGTCGGGCGGTCCCGCGCCGTGCAGCAGCCCGCCGGCCCGGTCGGCCGCCGCGATGCTCGCCAGCCAGGCGTCCCGAAGCCGGTCGACGGCACGCGCGTGCCCTGGCAACTCCGGTGGCGCCGCCCGGCCTCGGGGCGTCGGCAGCACGGGCGACGCCGGTCGGATCGGCGGCGGAGCGTCGCGTCGGTCACGGAGCCGGGCCCGCGCTGCGCGCTGCGCGTCGCAGGGGCCGGGCCGCCCGCAGCTGCGGCAGATCCCGGTGTACGCCTCCGTGTCGTGCTCGACCACCGTCTGCCGCGCCTCGACCAGCTCGCGTAGGACGTGGTGGCGCAGCTCGTCGGCGTTCATGAGGCGACCCTGGCGTGCTTGACCAGGCGGGCGAAGCTCACCTCCGGGCACGGGTACGGCTCGCCGCACCCGCACATCCAGCGCGTCACGGGCCGGGGCGGGTGGGCGAACAACACGTCGTCCGCGTCCTCGACGTCCTGCGCCGACGCGAATTCCGTGCCGCTGAGGGGTGGGGTGTGTTCGCCGGGTGGCATGTCTGGTTCGTAGGGCACGAGGGTGTCTCCCGTCCGTCGATTGCGGTGCGGAATCCAGCCGGGGCCGCGTGCGGCGACCACGGCACGCCCGGCCGACCGGGGGGATCGACCGGCCGGGCGCTCTGTGCGGTGGGGAAGAACCAACTCCGGGTTTGCAGACCTGGGAGCCGGTCGAGGCCAACTTTACACATGTAGTCACGGAAAGCAAGGCCAGGAACACGTTGCTTGTCATGAGTAGTCACGCGTGATCGAATGGACGGGCAGACCTGGGAGTCCATATGCCCGTAAAGCCCAAATGGGAACAACTCGCGGACCGCATCCGTGGTCAGATCGAGTCAGGCGAACTTCAGCCGGGAGACCGGCTGCCCTCTACCGTCCAGCTCACGACCCAACACAATGTCTCCACGACGGTCGTCCGACAGGCGATCCTGGTGTTGCAGACGCAGGGCTGGGTGCAAGGCGTCCACGGGCTGGGCGTCTTCGTCGCCGAACGGCAAGCGGACTGACTGCTCCCGAGGCTACTTCCCCCGCTTTCCATTGGTGACCGGGCGGTCGCGCTGTGTGCGTTGATCTCGTACTCTCCTCAGTGGTCGTGGCTCGTGCGGGGCGCGACGGGTGTCAGTGGACGACCGGGGGAGGGCACGTGAGCGCAGCGGAGATGATCGCCAGGTTGGCGGCGGCGTCGCAGAAGCTGGACGAGGCGAAGGCGAAGACGGCGGCGGCTGCCCAGGACGCGGCCGAGGCGCGGCAGCTCGTTGCGGGTGCGCTGCAGGGCATCGGGGCCGGGCCGCTGATCGGCATGATCGACTCGTACCGCGAGGCGCTGATGCGGGCCGCGCAGGGCAGCGAGCCGGCCAAGCAGCAGGTGCAGGAGACAATCGCCAAGGTGCATGCGTTGGGAAACTGAGCACGGGTGGTGGCGGCACAACCAGCCAACCACCCATTGCGCTGCGGCAGGCAGTGCCGAACGCTGGACCGGCCGCTGCTGCCCGACGAGCGGCCGACGCCCGTAGCGACGAGCCGCCAGCACCTCGGCGTGAGCGAGTCAGTGCTGAGGCCATCGGGTTCTGGGCGTCAGCGGGCGCAGCTACTTGGGCAACAGTCTCCGAGTTCATGCCGGTGCTACCGAAAGCCGTGGCGGGGACTCTCCTGGCGGGGGCTGCCTCGGTCAGCGCTGGCAAGTCCTGGTTGAAGAAGCGTCGAGAGGAACGCGGTGAAAATTGACAGTTCGGTAGAGGCCGCCATGCGGGTCACCATCCACGCCGCCGTCAAGCGGGACTTCGGGATGCTCGACCAGCAACTTCAGGCACTCAGAAGTGACGAACTTGCCCGTTCGACCGTGCAACTGACACTGGCGGTCGTGGGCTACCTGATGACGGACGTGCACGGTGGCAGGCCAACGCCGGAGCAGGTGACGGCGATTGCTACGGAGATCGCCAAGGCAGAATCATGGGCGCGGCCAACCCGTGATGAGATCGAGGTCTTCCTCTCGAAGCTCATGAGCGGGGAGCCATTCGGTGAGGCTGTTCCGATCGAGAACATCATTGTGCTCACCTTCGTGGTTGCCGCGAACCTGTTGTCGTCCTGCCGCCGTGACGACGAGAAGTGGTGGGACTATCTGGACCGTGCCGAGGCGGCGATCGAGGCGGCGGGATGACCGGGGTGTCCGAGCCGGTGACGCGTGACGGTGGGGTGCTGGACGGGTTCCACATCCGGCAGGTGCCGGGTGACACCGGCACCGAGGTCTCCGACTTCGCCAGCGAATGGGACGACGTCCGGTTCGCCACGCGGGTCTGGGAGCGGCAGACCGGCGACGGTCACCAGGTCGACCTGCGCGTCCATGTCATGCGGGGCGAGCGGCTGACCGACCTCGCCGCGCTGCGCGACTTTCTCACCGAGTATCACGAGCGCGACCCTGACGACTGGCCGTTGCTCGAGTTCATGCACGGTGAGTCTGCGGGACTTCGTGACGACTCCCAGGCGTTCTGGCTCGCTGAGCCCGGCGTCGCCGTCAACGTGCTGGTCGACCCCGGACAGGTGGACGGGGAGCAGCTTCTGGCTACGGCGCTTGCCGTCGTGGCGGTATCGGAGCGAAATGGCTCAGTCAGCTCAGGCGTCGAACGACCGGCCGCAGCACGTCCACCAGCGGACTAGCCTGGCAGCATCCCCTGCCGTTCGTCTCCGGTGTCGAAGAACCTGTCCAGGTAGGCGTCGGCGGTGAGGTTACTGTCCCTCATCAGCGAGTAGATCTCCGCACCGTGCAATGCGGCATTGCCGTGAGTCCGCTGGGCGACTCGCGGGCGTTTGCAGCGGATGTGCCCAGATCGTCTCATTGGTTCCGGCAGGTTGAACCGGCACCACTCGGGCAGGTTCTTCGGGCACCATTTGCCGTCGTGATTTATCGGCGTTCATTGATGGTTATCTTCTTTGGGGCACCACTCGGCGGGCCTTCATGATCGGCACCTTGTTTGGGTGCCTGCGCGGAAGCGGTCTGATGCTTTGCTTGTGGGTCGCTGCGCCGAGTTCGGGGCGGGGCTGGTTAGGATCGGGGCAGACCGGGTTCTTTCAGGCTGCGCTCCCGATGCGGGGTCTGGGGGACCCGGCTCTGTGTGTGAGGGTGAGACGCGGCGGCGCCGGGACGGTTCGTCCCGGCGCCGTTGTTCGTGGTGGGGGTTGTCAGTTGCGGTTGCGTTCGAGGGTGCTTTGCAGTCGGTAGGAGTCGTTGCCGGTCTCGACGAGGTAGCCGTTGAAGGTGAGTCGGTCGACGATGGCGGAGCAGAGGCGTTCCTCGGTGAAGGTCTTGTCCCATTCGGAGAAGGGGGCGTTGGAGGCGATGGCGATGGCTTTGCGTTCCTCGCGTTCGGTGAAGATCTGGAACAGCAGTTTCGCGCCGGTGCGGTCGAGGTTGAGATATCCGAATTCGTCGAGGCAGAGCAGGTCGTAGCGGGCGTAGCGGTAGAGGGTCTTGGACAGGCGTTTCTCGTTGTGCGCTTCGGCGAGTTCGTTGACCAGGTTCGCGGTGGTGGTGTAGCGGACCTTGAGGCCGTGTTCGGCGATGGCGGTGCCGATGCCGATGAGTAGGTGGCTCTTGCCGGTGCCGGAATTGCCGACCAGGACCAGGGGTGCGCCGGCTCGGACCCAGGCGGGGTGCCGGAGAACGACATCCGCAGCGTGAACAGGTAACACTTCATCTGCGTGCCACCGACAACGGCGAACGCCTCAGCGAAGTCGACCTCCGCCTCCTCACCCGGCGGGTGAACCTGCGGCACCATCCCGTCCAAGTGCCCGCGTCCCTCACGTGCCTCGGCGAGGATCTCCGGCCGCCGCCGGGCCACGTAGCTGCGCACCGTCGAGTACGACGCATCGGTGAAACCGTGCTCGACGGCCAGACGCTGGCAGATCCGCTCGATCGTGTGCCGCTGCTTGCGCGGCCCGACCACGTCCAAGCGCAGCATCTCATCCACCGCCCCAAGCACCGGCGTCAACGCCAACGGCCGACCGTGAACCGGCGGCTTGCGCGGCGGCGGAACCGCCGACGCCAGCGCCGCACGGACGGTGCGCCGTGACACCTGATGCCGACGCGCCAACTCCCGCTGCGACACCGACGGATCCACCCGCCGATCAGCGCGAATGCGCTCAAACAATGCGACACGCGTGAACAACTCGGCCTTCCGATATGACCGGGATAAACCTAAACCGGCCGATATCAACAAGTCGAGCAGGACCGGCATAGCGGGCACTCCCGCGTGTCGAGCCCGAGGTTGGTACCGGATCGCCGACTGAACACCAGCAGGAGGCGCGACCCCCTGACCCGAGGGAAGTCACCAACCGCCCCATCGGTAGCTCTTCGAGGAGGCCGGGTTCGAGGGTCCTCGCCAGGACGGCGTGTGGCCTGTCGCCCCAGGCCGGGGCGACAGGCCACAAGGTGTCCGGTCGAAGGGCGGCGGTCAGGAACTCTTGGGAAGTTCCTCGGGCCACCGCTGGCGGTCGACGCTGGTCTCCCACTCGGCCACCGGGCCCGACCCCCCAGCACGGGCCGCGGCCCGGTCGACGACCGGGAAGTCCGCCCCGCCCACCAGCTGATGCGTTCCGCGCCCCTGCTCCGTCTTCGCGGCCAGCACGTAGGTCGTGCCGGGCCGCAGCAGGGGCTCGCCGTCGACCCGCCAGGTGTCCTTACCGAGGGTTCCACCCAACTGGACCACCCGCAGCGTCTTGACCGGCTCGCCCTTGAGGGTCTGGTCCACGGTGACGTCGAAGACGGTGTAGGGCGTGCCGTCGCGTTCCTGCACCTCGGCGATACGGTCCACCGTCGCGACGACGACGTAGTCAGCGAACCCCGCCACCTTCGTCTCATCCTTCACGTCGAACGCGTAGGACGAGTGCACCGAGTGCGTTTCACCCGCGCGCAGCGAGTCGTAGGCCAACCACCCGCCAGAGGCCACCGCAACGGCGGCGGCACCTGCGACCAGCGGTCGAACAAGGCGGCGGTTCATGCTCAGTACCCCCATACGCTGTGATACGAGTTGATGTCCCACGACTGCAGGTTGTTGTTCATGTTCGGGTTGTAGCACGCCGCGCACGAGTCCATCACCGCGATCTCCGGACCGTGGCCGAGCTTCAGGGAATGCCCGAACTCGTGGGTCACGACCGCATGCTTCTGCGACTCGTTGTAGCCGTCCATCCAGTGCGTGTTCAGTTTGATGTCGTCCGCTCCCGCGCTGCAGTCGAACCAGCCCGCCCGACTGTCGCTCGAAGAGGTGTAGTCGGACACGTCGACGTCCGCGTAGGTCGAAGCCGTATCAGCTTTGACGTTGATCGGGTTCAGCGAGTTCCACTGATTCACCGCGTGCGACAACGAGTTGTTGTACTTGGTGAAGTCGTCGTAGACCAACTCTCCGCCATCGACCGACGTGCAGTGGGCGGTGCAGGTCAGATCGTGTGGATCGTGATGAGGTCTTCGAGACCTGCGAGGTCGTCGGCGTTGCGGGTGTACAGGGCGGCGTCATGGGCGTGTGCGGTCGCAGCGATGAGCAGATCCATCACCCTGGCTCGTGGCTGGCGGCCGATCTCGACCACGCGTGCAGCCAGTCGTGCGTAGCTGTCGGCAATGGCTTCGTCGATGGGAAGGGGATCAAACCGACGTTGGATGGCGCTCAGTCGCGCCAGACGGAGCGCCCTCGCCTCGGAGGTCTTCGCGATCAGGACACCGAACTGGAGTTCGCCAATGCTGGCGACGCTGATGGCCAGTTCCCCGGGAATCGGGGTTACATCAGTAGCGATGAGAACGCTGGTGTCGAGGATGCCTCGGCTCACCGCTCGACCCACGGATCGGTGACGGTGTCGTCGAGGAGGCCCCGATCGCCGGCCCACTCTGGGTCTGTGGGTTGGTCGAACATGCCGGCAAGGTCGTCCCACTCGCGCCAGGTTCGAGGACTGACCGGGCCAAGCACGGCTGCCGGTCGGCCGGCGACAGTGATCGTCACGCGTTCACCCGCTTGCGCCCGCCGTACCAGTTCGCTGGCGTCCTGTCGCATCTCCCGCAGCCCAACCTCACGCATACGCTCTACCGTAGCACTTGTGCTACATGCCGTCGAAGGTTGCCGCACCCCGGGTGTCGGATAGGCGATAGGCCCCGGTCGCGGGTGTTCGTGTTGATCGTGCGCCCGTATCCTGACGTGTTCATCGGGGCCTATGGACGTGGGGAAGCATGGATCCTCGACAGGTACGACGCCTGGCGGAACACTCCGCCAACTTCGGCTTTCTGAAAGACCATCCGCTGCTCGTCTGGTACGGGGCGGGTGCCGAGCTGCTCGTCTACGTCGACGCGCAGTCGGCGATGTTCAAGATCCGGGCGTTCGGCGACGAGCTGGCGAAGGAGCTGCTGCGCCGCACCGGCCAGCGACCCCGCAGCGACTTCTTCCACCGGGTGGAGGCCCTGCACGCCGACGGCACCCTGACCAGCGAGGTCTACCGCGCCTTCCACAGCCTGCGCGACCAGGGCAACAGGGCGGTGCACGACCATCTGGCCGAGGCGCGGGCGGCGCTGGAGATGCTGCGTACCTGCTTCGAGTTGGGCGTCTGGTTCCACCGGGCGCTGACCGGCGACCGCACGCCGATCGGCTTCGTGCCGCCGACGCCGCCCGCGCAGCAGGTCCCGCGCAGCGTCGCCGAGGCCCTCGAGGCGGAGCTGGACCGATACCGCCAGGAGTTGGCCGAGGCGAAGCTGCTGATCGACGGCGCGCAGTCCGTCGCGCAGGCGCGGGCGGCCGCCGAGCAGGCCGCCGACCAGGCGGTCCGGGCCGCCGCCGCCGGGCGCGACACGGCCGCCGCCCTGGTCAGCAGCCTGGAACCGGCGGTCCGCGCGGAGCAGGAGCGCCGCGACGCCGCCCGACCCGGCCGCGTCTCGGCCGCCCGCCGGGAGGACTTCATCGCCCGGGCCCGCCGCGCTTCCCGGGGGCCGCTGAACGAGGCGCAGACCCGCGTCGAGATCGACCGGCAGCTCGGCGAGGCCGGCTGGCAGGTGCAGGACGAGGAGCACATCAACCTGTACGCGGGCACGGGTGTCGCCGTCCGCGAGGTCACCCTCGCTGGTGGCCGGGCCGACTACCTGCTGTACGTCGACCAGAAGCTGGTCGGCGTCATCGAGGCCAAGCGCGAGGGCACCGCCCCGCGCGGCGTGGAGGCGCAGCTCGACCGCTACCTGCGGGGGCTGACCCCCGCGCAGACCATGCGCGCCTGGCGGCGGGAGGCCCCGCTGCCGTTCGGCTACGTCGCGACCGGCACCGAGACCGCGTTCGTGAACCGGCTCGACCCGCACCCGCGTACCCGGGAGATCTTCGCCGTCCATCGGCCCGAGACCCTGGCGCGGTGGATGCGGGAGGCCGACGACGACCCTTCGGCGCCGACGCTGCGGGCCCGGCTGCGCCGGATGCCGGAGCTGGACCCGACCGGCCTGCGGCCCGCGCAGGTCGACGCGATCGTGGGCCTGGAACGGTCGCTGGCCGACGACCACCCCCGGTCGTTGATCCAGATGGCCACGGGCGCGGGGAAGACCTTCACCGCGGTCACCGCCAGCTACCGGTTGCTCAAGCACGCCCGCGCCGGTCGGATCCTGTTCCTGGTCGACCGCAACAACCTGGGCAAGCAGACCCTCCAGGAGTACGCGGGCTTCCAGACCCCGGGCGACGGGCGGAAGTTCACCGAGCTGTATCCCGTCGACCGGCTTTCCGGCGCGGGTCTGCTCGACTCGTCGACCGTGGTGATCTCCACGATCCAGCGCCTGTACGCGGCGCTGCGCGGCGACGAGCTGCCCGACCCGGACGCCGACGACCGCGCGTACGACGACTACGAGCTGGACGCCCCGGCGGAGGTCGGCTACCAGCCGCGCCTCCCGCCGGAGACGTTCGACCTGATCGTGGTGGACGAGTGTCACCGCTCGATCTACGGCCGGTGGCGTGCGGTGATCGAATACTTCGACGCGTTCGTGGTCGGCCTGACCGCCACTCCCGTCAAGCAGACCCTCGGCTTCTTCCAGCAGCACATCGTCTCGCAGTACACCTATGAGCAGGCGGTCGCTGATGGTGTCAACGTTGGCTTCGACGTCTACCGGATCAGGACGCAGATCACCGACGCGGGCGCGACCATCGACGCGCGCACGGTGGTGCCGCTGCGGGACCGGCGCACCCGCGCCGAGCGTTACCAGGAGCTGGAGGACGACTTCACCTACGACGCCGGTCAGGTGGGCCGCTCGGTGATCTCGAAGGGCCAGTTGCGACTGGTGCTGGATACTTTCCGCGACCGCCTGTTCACCGAGATCTTCCCCGGCCGCAACACCGTGCCCAAGACGTTGATCTTCGCCCGCGACGACAACCACGCCGAGGAGATCGTCACGATGGTGCGGCAGGTCTTCGGGCGGGGCAACGACTTCGCCGCGAAGATCACGTACGCGTCCCGTCGCGACGGCGACAACCCCGACACGCTGCTCCAGGCGTTCCGCAACAGCCCGGAGCTGCGTATCGCCGTCACCGTCGACATGATCGCCACCGGCACCGACGTACGCCCCCTGGAGTGCGTCTTCTTCCTGCGGCCGGTGCGCAGCGCCACCTACTTCGAGCAGATGAAGGGCCGCGGGGCCCGCACCATCGACGCCGCCGAGTTCCAGGCCGTCACCCCCGACGCCCAGGTCAAGGACCGGTTCGTCATCGTCGACGCGGTCGGCGTCACCGAGGCCGACCTGGACGAGGCGGTGCCGCTGAACCGGCACTCCGAGAAGCAGATCTCCCTGCGGGACCTGCTCAAGAAGGCCGGCACCCTGACCGCCGACGCCGACGAGGTGTCGACCCTCGCCGCCCGGCTGGCCCGCCTCGACCGGCAGCTCACCGACGCCGAACGCGAGGAGCTGACCGACCTCGGCGGGCAGCCGCTCACCGGGATCGTGCGGGGCCTGGTCGACGCCGTCGCGCCCGAACAGCTCAACCCGGCCAAGGCCGCCGGCCCCACCGCCGTACGCGACCTGCTGGCCGACGCCCTGCGCCCGCTCGCCGCGAACCCGGAGCTGCGCGAACGCATCCTGGAGATCCGGCGGGCCCACGACATCACCATCGACGAGGTCAACGCCGACACCCTGCTGTCGGCGCGGGGCGTGCCGGCCGAGGAGCGGGCGCAGGTCACCGTCAAGGACTGGCACGCCTACCTGGAGGAACACCGCGCCGAGATCACCGCCCTCCAGGTGTTCTTCGAGGGGCACGGCCGGGTCGGGTACGACGACCTCAAGGACCTGGCCCGACGCATCGCCCGCCCGCCGCAGGCGTGGACGCCGGCGACGCTGTGGAAGGCGTACGTGCTGCTCGGGCGTACCGCCGACGCGCCCGGCACCCGGGGCGTGACCGACCTGGTCAGCCTCATCCGCTACGAACTCGGCCTCGACACCGAGCTGCGCCCCTACCGCAGCCTCGTGGAGGAGCGGTTCCGTGGGTGGCTGCTGCGGCAGGAACAGG
The DNA here is from genome assembly GCF_053602615.1 of Micromonospora sp. NPDC004336. Taxonomy (NCBI): domain Bacteria; kingdom Bacillati; phylum Actinomycetota; class Actinomycetes; order Micromonosporales; family Micromonosporaceae; genus Micromonospora; species Micromonospora sp. NPDC004336. Next base: position 24,062 of record NZ_JBSGDY010000020.1, on the reverse strand, counting down.
CGGGAGCTACCTTCACTGCCGATCAGGTGTGGTGGTTGGAAAGGATCAGGGACGTGATATCGGTCAGCGTGGAGGTCACCCCCGACGACCTGGACGGCGCACCGTTCACCGAACGTGGCGGCATCGACGGGTACGCGGGCACCTTCGGCCACCGCGCCGAACCCCTCCTCACCGAACTCAACCAGGAGCTGTCCGCATGACCGATCTTCCTGCTGGATGGTCAGCAGCACCGTTGGCTGACTTGATCGACAAAGACGGTATTTTTGTCGATGGTGATTGGGTTGAGAGCAAGGACCAGGACCCTGGCGGTGAGGTGCGTCTCGTTCAACTAGCGGATGTTGGCGAGGGGCATTTCCGTGATCGAAGCAATCGGCGGCTCACGCGAGCGAAGGCCGATGTCCTGCGATGCACTGAGCTGAGGGCGGGTGACATTCTGGTTGCTCGCATGCCCGAGCCGCTCGGGCGGGCATGCATTTATCCTGGTGGCCCCACTTCAGCTGTGACCGTTGTGGACGTGTGTATTGTCCGTGTCAACCGCGTGGACTCTCAATGGTTGATGTGGGCGTTGAACTCGCCGGAGGTGCGCCGGCAAATCTCTTCCTACCAATCGGGGACCACAAGGAAGCGTATTTCTCGCACAAATTTGGCAAGGGTGGAAGTTCGAGTTCCGCCGCTCGCCGAGCAGCGCCGCATCGTCGCTGCTCTCGAGAGCCGCCTCTCAGCCGTCGCCGCCTGTGAGACTGACATTAGGCGGGCCGCCCTGCGCGGGGAGATGCTTTGGCGCTCCGCGGTGGACTCAGCATTGGGCGGCTCTCATTCGACGCGAAGAGAGCCTTGGCCGCAGGTCTATGTCGGAGACCACGCGGCGGTACAGGGCGGCATCCAGAAGCAGCCAAAGCGGCAACCAGTTCGCAACCGTGCTCCGTTCCTCCGGGTCGCGAACGTGTTGAGGGCAGGGCTGGACCTCTCTGATGTGCGTGAGATTGAGCTGTTTGAGGGCGAATTACCGAGATATTCTTTGCAGGCTGGAGACCTCCTGGTTGTGGAAGGTAATGGTAGTCCGGAGCAGCTTGGGCGGGCGGCTGTTTGGCGGAACGAGATTCCGAACTGCGTCCACCAGAATCATCTGATCAGGTTGCGGCCCCACGAGAGTCTAGACCCGGACTATTTGGAGCTAGTGTGGAATTCTCCGGCGGTCGGGAATCAGCTTAGACGGGTTGCGAGTTCCACTAGTGGGCTGTTTACTCTCAGTACAAAGAAAGTCAAGGGTGTCCGCATTCCGTTGCCGTCACGTGAAATTCAAAGGGCTGTTGTCGAGGAGGTGAGCCAGCTTCGCGGTCACCTCGATGTCGGCATGGAGAACGCACGAGCAGCCGCGGCGAGGGCTCAGCAGTTGGCGCGGAGTCTGTTGGCGGAGGCGTTCGCGGGGCGGTTGGTGCCGCAGGATCCGAACGACGAGCCTGCCTCGGAACTGCTTGCCCGGATTCGGGCCGAGCGCCAGGCCGCCCTGCCGAGGCAGAAGGCGCGCTCCCCGCGTACCAGAAAGGCGCTGCCGGCACCGCCGACCAGGGTGACCGGAGACGACTACCAGCAGGAGACTTTGCCGCTGTGAGCACTGTGGATTCGCGCCGGCTGGTGCAGAAGCTGTGGAACTACTGCGACGTGCTGCGCGACGATGGCGTGTCGACCATCGACTACGTGGAGCAGTTGACGTTCCTGCTTTTCCTCAAGATGGCCGACGAGCGGGCGAAGCGGCCGATGCGGCCCGAGCGGATCGTGCCCGACGAGTTGAGTTGGCAGACGCTGCTCGACGCCGAGGGTGACGCCCTCGAGGTGCAGTACCGGCACATCCTGACCGGGCTGGCCAAGGAGGGCGGCACGCTCGGCACGATCTTCCGCAAGGCGCAGAACAAGATCCAAGATCCGGCGAAGCTGAAGCGGCTCATCGTCGACCTGATCGACAAGGAGCAGTGGTCGGGCACCGGCGTCGACGTCAAGGGCGACGCCTACGAGGAACTGCTGGCCCGGGGTGCGGAGGACACCAAGTCGGGTGCCGGGCAGTACTTCACGCCCCGCGCGCTGACCGTCGCGATGGTCGACTGCATGCTGCCCACTCCCGACGACACGGTCACCGACCCGGCCTGCGGCACCGGCGGCTTCCTGCTCGCCGCGTTCGACCACATCCAGCGGCACCACGGCAGCTCGCTCACCCCCGACCAGCGTCGCCGCCTCGCCGCCGGGGCCGTCACCGGCACGGAACTGGTTGAGGGCACCGCCCGGCTGGCCGCCATGAACATGCTGCTGCACGGCATCGGCACCCCCGGCGGTGACTCGCTGATCGCGGTTGAGGACGCCCTGGGCAAGCCGCCCAGCCGCCGCTACAGCCTGGTGCTGGCCAACCCGCCGTTCGGCCGCAGCTCCACGATCCGCTCGGTTACCGAGGCGGGCCGGGCGTCCCGCGAGGAGCGGGAGATCGAACGGCCCGACTTCTGGGCCGCCACCGCCAACAAGCAGCTCAACTTCGTGCAGCACATCGCCTCGCTGCTGGAGATCGACGGCCGGGCCGCCGTCGTCCTGCCCGACAACGTGCTGTTCGAGGGCGGCGCGGGGGAGACCATCCGCCGCCGGCTGCTCAAGCAGTACGACCTGCACACCATGCTGCGCCTGCCCACCGGCATCTTCTACGCCGGCGGGGTCAAGGCCAACGTGCTCTTCTTCGAGCGCAAGCGCGCCCGCGAACAGCCGTGGACCCAGAAGCTCTGGGTCTACGACTTCCGCACCAACCAGCACTTCACCCTCAAGCAGAACCCACTGCGCCGGGAGCACCTCCAGGACTTCGTGGACTGCTACCTGCCGGGCAAGGACCGCTCCGAGCGGGTCGAGACCGAGCGGTTTCGAGCGTTCACCTATGACGAGCTGATCGCCCGCGACAAGGTGAACCTCGACATCACCTGGCTCAAGGACGCCTCCCTGGAAGACGCGGACGCCCTGCTGCCGCCCGAGGTCATCGCGCAGGAGATCGTGGAGGACCTGGAGGCGGCGTTGCGCGAGTTCGCCGCCATCGCTGACGCCCTGTCGTCGCGCACCACCCCGTCAGCCGGCGCTCCGGAGCCTGACACTGAAGGCTGGGAGGTCGTTCGGGACCCATCCTCACGAGGCTGAGGTGCTGCTGGCCGACCGGGCAGAAGTCAGTGAGAGCGGACCGGCACCCAGTCCGTGAACCGCCTGTGCAGGTCCGCCGACTGCGTGCCGGGGTGCTGCTGCGCGAACTGGTCGGCGGCGGCCTCCTCTCGCAGCGCCACGAGGTGGACCATGAGCCCCGGCATGTCGCCCCGGTACCTCGCGAGGAGCAGCAGCTTCGCCGGCGAACAGGGCCAGGCGATCCCGCAGGCCCGGCAGCGCCACGTCGGGCGGGACGGTACGTGGTCGCGGACGGGCGTCCTCACCGGCTGGTCCCCGCGTTCCGCCGGGCCGGAGCGCGCCGCTGTGCCGAGGGTGTACGCGCGGCCGAGGGCGCCTGCGTGGGGCGCATCCCGTCAGGCCGCACGTACAACTCGCGACGGTCGATTGCCTGGCCGCGCGCGTCGAGCTGGTACACCTCGACCCACGCCCAGCCGTGGTAGGTGACGAGGTCGGTTCGTTCGCGGATCACCCGTACCGTGATCGGCGTGGCGAACTGCGGCGACGCCTCGCGCGTCAGCAGGTACACGCCGGGGCTGACCCGGGGCGTCCCGTCCTCGCGGGTGCTGGGCGTCGCGGCGGCGGAAGGTTTCGCCCAACGCGACGCCGGTACGGCATTCGCGGGCCTCGGCACGGGCACGGACGCCTCCTTGCGTCGGTGAGTTGGAACGGGGGTCGCTGCGGATGTCCGCCAGCAGCGACCCCCCGTGACGTGCGCGCCCACAGGGTCGGGGGGACCGATTCCGCCGGGCGCGCCGTCCTGCTTCCACCCTGGACGCACGCCCCCTAGGCTCGGAACAGTCATCGCCCGATCGCGGAACGTAGCGAGCGGTCCCGGGCTGGCGGGGAACGGCGCGGAGAGTCGTGGAAGGGGCGTGGAAGCCGTGGGAATCTCGCCGTCGGAGTACCTGCTTCGTGAGCTGCGACGACGCCGGGCGGCTGCCGGGCTGACCCAGGCGCAGCTCGGCGAGCTGGTCTTCTGCTCGGACTCCCAGGTGAGCGCGATCGAGACGGGCGCGAAGCCGCCGTCCGCGCCCTACCTGGCCGCCGTCGACAAGGCGCTGGACACCGACGGATACTTCATGACGCTCTGGAACGAGCTGGTCAAGGGCGACGCCGCGCCAGTTTGGCTGCGCGAGTGGATACAGATCGAGCGGGAGGCGACCGCCCTGCGCTGGTACGAGCACGCCTTCGTGCCGGGGCTCCTTCAGACCGAGGCGTACGCGCGGGCGACCTTCCGGGCGGCGCGGACGCCGGTTGCCGAGTTGGACCAGCGGGTCGCGGCGCGGATGGAGCGGCATGCGGTGCTCGCTCGCGAGCCGAGCCCTCAGCTCTTCGTGGTGCTCGACGAAATGGTGGTCCGGCGGGAGTTCGGCGGTCCCGACGTGATGGCCGAGCAGCTCGAACACCTACTGGTTTGCGCCGAGCAGCCGCATATCCAGGTGCAGGTCGTGCCGCTGTCGGCTGGCGTCTATCCAGGACTGGCCGGGACGTTCATCCTGGCCGATCTGCCCGACGGCTCGCGGGCGGGCTGTGTGGACCATCAGTTGGAGTCGCAGACCACCGGACAACCCGACGCGATTGCTCGCCTGGGGCTGGCGTGGGACGCTGTCCGAGGCGAAGCGCTCCCGCTCAGGCAATCACTCGACGTGCTCAAGGAAGCGGCGAAGACATGGACAAGCTGACCGGTGCGCGGTGGCGTAAGTCGTCCCGCTCGTCGACCAACGGCGGTGTGTGTGTCGAGGTGGCCGACAACCTGCCCGGCGTCGTCGGCGTACGGGATTCGAAGGACCCGGCCGGCCCCGCGCTGCTCTTCACGCCGACCGCCTGGCGGGCCTTCGTCGCCGGAATCAGCGACCGCGCCTGAGCGCCCGGCTCGCCGGCCGACGCGGCGCGACCCGGGGCGTCGTCGGCGCTGACCACGCGCAGCCCGCCGGCCTGCTCCCCGGTCCGGCCAGCGGTCAGGCGCGCTCGACGATGACGACGGGGATCTCCCGGTCGGTCCCCTGCTGGTAGCGGGCGTAGGTCGGGAAGACCTTCGTCATCACCTGCCACAGCCGGGGTCGCTCCTCGGCGGTCGCGGTGCGCGCCGTGCCCCGGAACCTCTCGGCCCCGACCTGCACCTCCACCTGCGGGTCGGCGCACAGGTTGAGGTACCAGGCCGGGTGCCGTGCCGCGCCGCCGTTGGACGCCACCAGCAGGTAGCGGTCGCCGTCGCGGCCGTAGATGAGCGCCGTCCGCCGCAGCGTGCCTGTCCGGCGGCCCCGGGTGGTGATCAGCAGGGCGTCGTAGCCGTGGTACTTCCCGCCGTCCGCGCCGTCGGTGGCCACGTAGCGCTGGACGTGGCTGGCCACCCAGCCGACCGGACTGTCCTCGATGGTCTCCGCCATCGCAGCAGCGTAGCCGCCCTAGCGGTAGTCCGCCGTCCGCCGGACGGCGCCGAAGCGGGGGAAGACCCGCTCGACGGCGAACTCGTGCTCGTCGGCGGCGAAGCCGGACATCGCGTCGGCCACGAACTCCAGCTCGTAGCCGTGGTCGCTGGCGGCGCGGGCCGTCGACTCGACGCCCATCGTGGTGACCAGCCCGGCCAGCACCAGGGTGTCGACCCCGCGCCCGCGTAGCTGCTGGTGCAGGTCGGTGCCGTGGAACGCGCCGACGGTGTGCTTGACGACCACGATGTCGCCCGGCTCGACCAGCCCGTCGGCGAAGTCGCTGCCCGGCGGCTGCTCCGCCACCCCGGGCCGATCGACGCGGACCTGCGCCACCGGCCGGCCCTGGGCGCGGAACGCCGCGGCGAGTTGGCGGCAACGGTCGAGGACCTCCTCGCCGCGATAGGGAGCCAGTTCCAGGCCGATGATCCGGGGCATCAGGTCGATGAGCACGAGGGCGGTCGTCACACGGATGATCTTAAAGGACGGGCGGCACGGCTCAGGGGTCGGTGAGCAGCAACCAGTCGTCGTCGAGCCGCGCGACGGTCGTGCCCTCGGGCCAGACGTGCGGGCCGGCCGCCGCCGCCCGCGCCTGGTCGACCAGGGGCGGCCGGGCGAACGTCGCGCCGTCGAAGCTCGCCGCGTCGTGGAAGCGGGCCCGGCCGAAGTTCGCGGCCCCCTCGAAGCGGGCCCGCTCGAACCAGGACTGGCCGCCGAACTCCGTCCACCGGAACAGGGCCAGGTCGGCGAAGCGGGCCTGCCGGAACCCGGCGTAGCCGCCGAACGTGGCGTGGTCCATCGAGAGCCCGCTGAGGAAGACCGCCCCCCGGAACGTGGCGCTGTCGGCGAAGCGGGTCCCGTCGAAGCTCGCCGTCCGCCCGGCCGTGGCGTCCCGGAACGACGCCCGCGCGACGGTGGCGCGCCGGCACGACAGGCCGCCGCCGAGGTCGGCGCGGTCGAAGCTGAGGCGGCCGTCGACCCGGGCGTCGTCCAGGACGATCTCGGCGTCGCCCCGCAGGTCGTCGCAGAGCAGGTCCGCGAAGGTGGCGCCGAGGGACAGCCGGCCGCGTACGGTCGCGCCGGCGAGGCTGGTGGTGCCGGCGCAGACCGCGCCGGTGAGGTCCGCGTCGACCAGCGTGCAGCCGGCGGCGTCGAAGCCGTCGAGGCGGGCGCCGGTCAGGTCCAGCGTGACGCCGGGCCAGAACGCGTCGTCGTCGGCGCGCAGGTGCCGGGTCAACACCCGCTGCGCGGTGCGGCGCACCTCCGCCTCGCCCGCGTCGTCGTCGGCCGCCGGCATCCGCAGGTACGCGCAGAGTACCGCCACGATCGTCGTCCGCTGCGCCGAATTGTCCTGCCCGAGCCGTTCCAGGGCGTGCAGTCCGCCGAGGCGTACCGCCGCCTTGTCGTTGCCGAGCAGCTCGACGGCGCGGGTGTAGAGCTCGGTCAGCCGGCGCTCGGCGGCGTCGTGTTCGGCGGCCTCGGCCTGCCGGTCCTGGTGCCGCTGCCCCGCCTCGGCGACCGCCTCCGTGTGGGCCTGCGCCCGGTCCCGGTGCGCCTGCTCCCGCGCGGCGACGGCCTCCTGGTGCCGCTGGGCGCGTTCGCTGATCCACTGGCGGCGGGCGGCCAGCAGCAGCGCCAGGCCGCCGCCGGTGCCGGCCACCACGGTCAGCCCGGTGCGGATGGCGTCGATGCGCAGGGTGGCGCGGGTGTCCGGCTGGGCGGCCCGGTCGGCCTCGTCGAGCAGCCAGTCCAGGACCAGCCAGCCCAGCAGCGCGGCGGCCAGCAGCCCGACGAGCACGAGCCACCAGGGCATCACCCGCAGCGGCTTCTCGCCGGTCGGTGTCTGAGGCACGGGCCACAGCATGCCACCGGCGGCGGGCTCGCGCGCGCACCGTCCCGCGTGGACTTCGGGCCACCCCTCGGGGCGGGCGGTGCGCGCCGCCCGCCCCGCGCCGCGTCAGGCGGTCGCGGCGAGGGCCTCGTACTCCTCGTCGGTGAGCCGCACCTCGGCGGCGGCGACGTTCTCCTCCAGGTGCGCGACCGACGACGTGCCCGGGATCGGCAGCATCACCGGCGACCGGCGCAGCAGCCACGCGAGGGCGAGCTGCGCGGGCGTCGCGCCGTGCTCCGTGCTGATCGCGTCCAGCGGCCCGCCGGGCCGGGCCAGGTTGCCGGTGGCGATCGGGAACCAGGGGATGAACGCGAGGTCGTTGCGCTCGCAGTGGTCGAGGACGGTCTCCGCGCTGCGGTCCGCCAGGTTGTAGAGGTTCTGCACCGACACGATCGGCGTGACCTTCCGGGCCGCCTCGATCTCCTCGACCGACACCTCCGACAGGCCGATGTGCCGGATCTTGCCCTCCTGCTTGAGCAGCGCCAGCTCGCCGAGCTGGTCGGCCAGCGGCACCTGCGGGTCGATCCGGTGCAACTGGTAGAGCGGGATGCAGTCCAGGCCGAGGTGGCGCAGGCTCAGCTCGCACTGCTGACGCAGGTATTCGGGGCGGCCGACCGGCCGCCAGTCGCCCGGCCCCGAGCGGGTCAGGCCGGCCTTGGTCGCGATGACCAGGTCGTCGGCGTACGGGTGCAGCGCCTCCCGGATCAGCAGCTCGCTGACGAACGGCCCGTAGGAGTCGGCGGTGTCGATGAAGGTCACGCCCAGCTCGTACGCCCGGCGCAGCACCCGCACCGCCTCGGCCGGGTCCTTCGGGTCGCCCCACACCCCGGGGCCGGTGATCTGCATCGCCCCGTAACCGAGGCGGTCGACCTGGAGGTCACCGCCGATCCGGTAGGTCCCGGAGGCCTTCGCGGGCTGCTTGCCGGCGTCGTTCGCCATGCCTGGATTCCCCATCCTGTCGATCGTCTCCAGCGGCCACCGTAGCCACCACCGGATCGGCTTTCCCACCGATCGCCGCGCGCACCACCGCCGGGAGGGATCGAGACCGGGATCACCGGCCCGGCACGCGCACGCGGCCGGGGCGGCCGGCCGGGCGCGCCCGGTGGGCGGCGCGGCTCTCGCGGCGGGACCGCCCCGTTCGCGGCGGCGCGGATCCCGCCGGGGCGCGGCGGGACCGGGCCGCCTGCGGCAGCGACGACTCCGCCGGCGGCACGGCCCCGACCAGCGGCGGCCCGGGCGTGCGGGGCGGATCGTCCGGCGGGCGAAACGGCGCGCCCGGGCGGCAACCGGACCGGGCGTGGGCGGAGTTGGCCGGAGCGCCCGTGCCGGCGGCCCGCGCGTGCGACGCTGGGCCCGGGCCGGCCGGCGTCGACCAGGGGTCGCCGCGCGGCGCGACGCGGGAGGGAACGCCATGACGGGAGTGCCGCAGGTCGACTTCGCGCTCGACACGTACGAGTGCATCGTGCTGTATCCCGGCCCGGCCGGGCGGGCCCTGCCGGCGGAGACGGTGCAGCGGTTGCAGGCCGAGCACCTGACCCACATGCAGGCCCTGCAACGGCGGGGGATCATCCTGGTCGCCGGCTCGGTGGACGGCCCGGCCCGCGAGCCGGACCCGCCGATCGGCTTCGGCCTGGCCCGGACCGGGTCCGTGGACGACGTGCGCAGCGTGATGGAGGCCGACCCGGCCGTGCAGGCGGGGCTCTACCGGGTGGACGTGATGACCTTCCTCTGCCCGGCGGGCTCGCTGGAGTTCCCGCTGGTCAAGACGCAGAGCTAGCCCGCGCCGGCCCCGCGCGTCGCGGGCGGGCACGGGTCGGCGGGCCGACGGCGGCCGCCGCGTCGGTTCCGCCGGCGCCGTCGGGGTCGGGCTGGGGCGGCGGGGAGGCACCCGGGTGTCCGGTCGCGCCGGGGGCGTACGATTCCGGGCGCGCGGTCGCCGTTGCCCGCCGCCCTCGACGTTCCGACGTGGGTCCCGCCCGCCGGCTGCGCGCGTGACGCGCGTCGTTGGACAATGTTCCGCAGCCCGCAAGGGGTCGGCCCGCATCCCGACCCGGAGGAGAGACTAGCCTGATGGGCGTGACACGCCGCGCGAAGATCGTCTGCACCCTTGGTCCCGCCACCTCGTCGCCGGAGCGGATCCGGGGGCTCGTCGAGGCCGGCATGAACGTGGCCAGGCTCAACTTCAGCCACGGCAGCCACTCCGACCACGAGGCGGTCTACCGACTGGTCCGCGAGGCCGCCGAGGCGGCCGGCCGGCCGGTGGCCGTGCTCGCCGACCTCCAGGGCCCGAAGATCCGGCTCGGTCGCTTCGCCGACGGCCCGCACGAGTGGCGCACCGGCGACTCGGTCGTCATCACCGGCGACGACGTCCTCGGCACCAAGGACCGGGTCTCCTGCACCTACCGCAAGCTTCCCCAGGAGGTCAAGCCCGGCGACCGGCTGCTGATCGACGACGGGCGGGTCGCCGTCGAGGTCACCGACGTCACCGGCAACGACATCCGCTGCCTGGTCACCGAGGGCGGCCCGGTCTCCAACAACAAGGGCGTCTCGCTGCCCAACGTCGCGGTCAGCGTGCCCGCGATGTCCGAGAAGGACGCCGAGGACCTGCGCTTCGCCCTCGGCCTCGGCGTCGACCTGATCGCGCTCTCCTTCGTCCGCGCCGCCGACGACATCAAGCTGGTGCACGGCATCATGGCCGAGGTCGGGGTGCGCCGGCCGGTGCTGGCCAAGGTGGAGAAGCCCGAGGCCGTCGACTGCCTGGAGCAGATCGTGCTGGCCTTCGACGGCGTCATGGTGGCGCGCGGCGACCTCGGCGTGGAGCTGCCGCTGGACCAGGTCCCGCTGGTGCAGAAGCGCGCCGTGCAGCTCTGCCGGGAGAACGCCAAGCCGGTCATCGTGGCCACCCAGATGCTCGACTCGATGATCGAGAATTCCCGCCCGACCCGCGCCGAGGCCTCCGACGTGGCCAACGCCGTGCTCGACGGCGCGGACGCGGTCATGCTCTCCGGCGAGACCAGCGTCGGCAAGTACCCGGTGCTCACCGTCAGCACCATGGCGAAGATCGTCACCACCACCGAGTCCGGCTCGATCGGCGTGCCGCGCCTGCAGCACGACCCGCGTACGCACGGCGGCGCGCTCACCGTCGCGGCCTCCTCCATCGCCCGGGCCATCGGCGCGAAGGCCATGGTCGCCTTCTCGCAGACCGGCGACACCGTGCGGCGGCTGTCCCGGCTGCACTGCGACCTGCCGCTGCTCGCCTTCACCCCGGTGCCCGAGGTGCGCAACCAGCTCGCCCTCTCCTGGGGCGTGGAGACGTTCCTGATGCCGTTCGTCGAGCACACCGACGAGATGTTCCGCCAGGTCGACCAGGCGCTGCTCGGGCTCAACCGGGCCGACCCCGGCGACTACGTGGTGATCGTCGCCGGCAGCCCGCCCGGCACCCCCGGCTCGACCAACACGCTGCGCGTACACCAGCTCGGGTCGCTGGTCGACGCCGCGTCCGCGCGGGCGTTGCAGTGAGCGGCCCGGAGGTCGCGGTCGGCCAGGCCGCGGTCGACCAGCTGCTGGAGGTGCTCGACCTGGAGCACACCGGCGAGATGAGCTTCCGGGGGATGAGCCCGCCGGTCGGCCCCCAGCGGGTGTACGGCGGGCAGGTCGCCGGCCAGGCGCTGGTGGCCGCCGGCCGGACCGTCGACCCGACGCGCTTCGTGCACTCCCTGCACGGCTACTTCGTGCGCGGCGGCGACCCCAGCGAGCCGATCACCTACGAGGTGGAGAACGTCCGCGACGGCCGCTCCTTCTCGGTGCGCCGGTCGGTGGCGCTCCAGCACGGCAAGCCGATCTTCTTCATGTCGGCGTCGTTCCACCGCCCCGAGGAAGGCCTGGACCACCACGCCCCGACCCCGCCGGACGTGCCGGGGCCCGACGAGGTTCCGACGATGGCCGACCGGCTCTCCCGCTACCCGGAGCGGCTCGGCATCTGGGCCCAGATCCCGCGCCCGATCGACGTCCGCTACGTCGGCGAGCCCGGCTGGGTACGTCCCGGCGACCGCCCCGCCGACCCGCACCAGCGGGTCTGGATGCGCATCGACGGCAAGCTGCCCGACGACCCGCTGCTGCACGCCTGCGCGCTGACCTACGCCTCCGACCTGACGCTGCTCGACTCGGTGCTGTCGGTGCACGGCGAGGTGTGGGGCCCGGGCGGCGTGGTGGGGGCCAGCCTCGACCACGCCCTCTGGTTCCACCGGCCGTTCCGCGCCGACGAGTGGTTCCTCTACGACTGCTGGAGCCCGTCCGCGTCCGGCGCCCGAGGGCTCGCCACCGGCCGGCTGTTCACCGTCGACGGCCGGCACATCGCCAGCGCCGTGCAGGAGGGGCTGCTGCGCCGCGTCGGGGAGTGACCTCCGCCCCGACGGCACATCGCCGTCGGCCGATCGGCCGAGGGGTGATCGGCCGGGCGGAGTGACCAGCGGGTTAACCTTTCCGGCATGCGTCTCTCCGCCCGGGTCGACTACGCCCTCCGCGCGGTCGCCGAGCTCGCCTCGGTGACCGGCGGCGCCGGGGCCGGGCGAGGTCGGCCGGTGACCGCCGAGCAGATCGCCCGCGCCCAGGAGATCCCGCCGAAGTTCCTGGAGAGCATCCTGCTGCAACTGCGCCGGGGCGGCATCGTGCACGCCCAGCGCGGCCCCGAGGGCGGCTACTGGCTGGCCCGGCCGGGCGGTGAGATCTCGCTGGCCGAGGTGATCCGGGTGATCGACGGACCGCTCGCCCACGTCCGCGGGCAGCGGCCCGAGGAACTCGGCTACCACGGCGCCGCCCGCGCCCTCCAGGAGGTCTGGATCGCCCTGCGGGCCAGCGAGCGCCAGATCCTGGAACTGGTGACCGTCGCCGACGTGGCCGCCGGCACGCTGCCCGAGCGGGTCACCGAACTGGCCGCCGACCCGCGCGCCTGGACCTGACGCCGGCGCGGCGCCCAGGCGGGTCAGCGAACCGGCCAATGCGCCTGGACCTGACGCCGGCGCGACCGGCCCGAGCGGTTCACCGAACCGGCCACGCGCCGGGCCCGACGCCGGCGCGACCGCCGAGCGGGTGACCGGGCCGGGCCGCCCACGGACCTGACGCCTGCCCGTCACTGTCGTCTCACTGACCGGTCGGAGGGTTGACCCCGGGCCCGCGCGTGCCGCATTGTCGACCAAGTCGATAGGAGATGCCGAAAAGTCTGGGGGCGCTCGTGCGCAAGCTGCTGGTCCTCGCGCTGGTCGGGCTCGCCGCGCAACTCGTCGACGGCGCGCTCGGCATGGCGTACGGGCTCACCTCCTCCACGCTGCTGCTCTTCGTCGGCGTCGCCCCGGCCGCGGCGTCGGCCTCGGTGCACCTGGCCGAGATCGGCACGACGCTCGCCGCCGGGGTCGCGCACTGGCGGTTCGGCAACGTCGACTGGCGGGTGGTCGCCCGCATCGCCGTCCCCGGAGCGCTGGGCGCCTTCGCCGGCGCCACCTTCCTCAGCGCGATCTCCACGGAGTCGGCCGCGCCGTGGATGGCCGGCATCCTGTTCACCCTCGGCGCGTACCTGCTGGTGCGCTTCACCCGACCGCTGCGCACGGACCGGCGCGCCGGCCGGCTGCGCGGGCGCTTCCTCGGCCCGCTCGGGCTGGTCGCCGGCTTCGTCGACGCCACGGGCGGCGGCGGATGGGGGCCGGTCGCCACGCCGGCGCTGCTGGTCAGCGGCCGGATGGAGCCGCGCAAGGTGATCGGCTCGGTGGACACGGCGGAGTTCGTGGTCGCCGGTGCCGCCAGCATCGGCTTCCTCATCGGCCTCGGCTCGGAGGGCTTCCTGCTGCCCATGGTGGCCGCGCTGCTCGTCGGCGGGCTGATCGCCGCGCCGGTCGCCGCCTGGCTCGTCCGGATCGTCCCCGCCCAGCTGCTCGGCGCGACCATCGGTGGCGTGATCGTGCTGACCAACGCCCGCACCCTGATGCGCGCCGCCGACCTCGGCGGCCCGGCGCGGCCCACGGTCTACGCGGTGCTGGCCGCCGCCTGGATCGTCGCCCTGGCGTTGGCCGTCCGGGTGCTGCTGCGCGCCCGCCGGCAGCGGAGCGTCGCCGCGACCGCCCTCGCCGACCACGCCGGGGCGGCCCTCGGCGTTCCCGCGGGCGCGGCACCGCGGCGGACGCCGGACACCCCGCCGGCACCGAGGTTCGAGCGCGCCCCGGCACCCCGGTAGGCGCCGTGGTTCGAGCGCGCCCCGGCACCTTCGCCAGCGCCGTGGTTCGAGCGCGTCCCGGCAACCCGCCAGTGCCGTCTCCCGCGCCGGGGATCAGCGCGTACGCCGGTGGTCGGCGTCCACCGGAGGCTTCGTGTAGAGGATGCCGCGGGCCTGCTCCGCGGCGCGGGTGATGCTCTCGCCGATGAAGTCGACGAAGCGGGCGATGTTCTCCAGGCGGGCGGCGGCGGGGGTGTCGGACCCGAGGACGCCGATGCCGTTGCGCGCCGTCTCGGCGAGCTGGGCGAGGGACCGGGCGTTGCTGATCATCGACTGGTACCAGACGTCGTCGTCGACGACGTAGCGCTCGCGGCGGCGTTCGTCGCGGTCCCGGCGGACCAGTCCCAGGCTCTCCAGCTGGGCCACCGCCTTGGAGACGGACGCCGGGCTGACCTGGAGCCGCTGGACGAGGTCGGCCGCGGTGAGACTGCCCGCGTCGGTGGTGTAGAGACAGGTGAGCACCCGGGACGCCATCCTGGGCAGGCCCTGCTGCATCAGGAGCGTGGTGAAGACCTCCTCGTACTCGCGGACGGCCGAGCCGTCGCGCCCGTAGGCCGGCGCGGACGCCCGCGGCGTCCCCGGGGCGGCGGCCTTGCGGCGCCGGTGGGCGCGACGCTCGGTGGCGCGGTGCGCCACGTCGGCGCGGTAGGCGGTGGGGCCGCCGTTGCGCATCACCTCACGAGTGACCGTCGAGGTGGGACGGTCGAGACGTCTGGCGATCTCCGCGTACGCGAGCCCGTCGGCGAGCCCCAGCGCGATCTGCTGGCGTTCCTGCTGGGTGAGCCTGCCTCCCGGCACCGCGTCCCCTCCTGTCCGGTATCTAGCCGGGGCGGTTCGGATCCCGCGACGATCTCGTCGCCCCGCCCCCGACCACAACGTAGCGTTTCCTCAGTCGGAAACGACGGTGCGGGGGGCGGCCCGGAGTCCCGCCCCGGCCCCGACCGTGGCCCGGCGGCGGCGGGACCGACGGCCCGGGCCGCCCCCGCACCGGTCAGCGGGGGAGCAGGTCGGTCGCGGCGTCGCCGAGCAGGGACCACGCCTCGTCGACGTGGGCCTCGGTGGTCTGCGGGGAGCCGACAGCCAGGCGCAGCGTGTAGCGGCCGTCGACCCGGGTGTGCGTCAGGTACACCCGGCCCGTGGCGTTCACCCGGGCCAGCAGCTCCGCGTTGACCTCGTCGTCCGCGCGCAACCGGAAGCAGACCAGCGAGTACGGGTGCGCCCCCACCAGCGCGAACCGGTCGTCGCCGCGGACCCGCTCGGCGAACCGGGCGGCCAGCGCCACCCCCGACCGGATGTGCGCCCGCAGCCCCTCGACGCCGTACCAGCGCAGCACGAACCAGAGCTTCAACGCCCGGAACCGGCGCCCCAGCGGCACCTGCCAGTCCCGATAGTCGATCACCGCGCCCGACTCGCTGGCGGCGTTGCGCAGGTACTCCGGCAGCACGCTCAGCGCCTCGATCAGCTCCGCCGCGTCGGCCACCCAGAACGCGTCGCAGTCGAAGCCGGTCAGCAGCCACTTGTGCGGATCGAAGCAGTACGAGTCGGCGTGCTCCAGGCCGGCGTGCCCGAACCGCAGCTCCGGGCAGACCGCCGCCGCCCCCGCGTACGCGGCGTCGACGTGCAGGAAGATCCCGTACTCGGCGCAGATCGCGCCGATCTCCGGCAGCGGGTCGACGGCGGTCGTGGACGTGGTCCCGACGGTCGCCACCACGAGCGCCGGCACCACCCCGGCCGCCACGTCCGCCTCGATCGCCGCGCGCAGCGCCGCCGGGGACATCGCCTGCGTCTCCGGGTCGACCTCGACCGGCCGTACGCCGTCGGCGCCCAGCCCGGCGATCCGCGCGGCCTTCTCGATCGAGGAGTGCCCCTGGGTGGACGCGTAGGCGCGGTAACGGCGGTCGACGCCGACCTCCCGCCACCGGCCACCGCCGGCGCGGTGCAGCGCGACCAGGGTCGCCACCAGCGTCGCCGACGACGCCGAGTCCTGGATCACCCCGCCGCCGCCGGAGCCGGAGCGGAACCGCTTCGGCAGGGCCAGCAGCTCGGCGAGCCAGTCCAGCATCACCGTCTCCAGCTCGGTGCACGCCGGGCCGGTGGCCCAGAGCATGCCCTGCACCCCCAGCCCCGAACTGACCAGGTCGCCGAGCACGCTGGGACCGGAGGTGTTCGCGGGGAAGTAGCCGAAGAACCCGGGGTGCTGCCAGTGCGTCAGACCGGGGACGACGAGGGCGTCCAGGTCGGCGAGGACCGCCTCCACCGGCTCGCCGTGCTCCGGCGGGCCGGCGGGCAGCCGGGCGGCCACGGCGCCGGGCGGATCCTGCGACGCCACCGGGCGTTGCCCCACCGTCGCCCAGTAGTCGGCGATCCAGTCCACCACGGCGTGCCCGGCGCGGCGGAACTCGTCCGGGGTCATGTGCTCAGCCACGAGCTGAGTCGATCAAGATTTCCGGCCGAGGGCAAGGAAACGGCGCTCGCCGGCGCGCGGCAGGCATCGGCGCGGGACAGACCGTCGGGGGCAGGCGCCGGCGCGGGACAGACCGTCGGGGGCAGGCATCGGTGGGGGACAGGCACCGGGCCCGGCCGCGGAATCCGCACAGCCGGGGCCCGGTGCCCCACACCGCGGCATCCCCGACCCGTCCCGACCGGAGATGCCGTACCACCACCGAGGACAAACCTAGGCGGCCCGCGCGTCTCCCCGGTGACGGCGACGTGAAGATCGTGTTTCAGCCGTCCCGGCGCAGCCCACCGGCCACCTTGTTCGCGATCAGCTCGAACGACCGCACCCGGTCGGCCACGTCGTACACGAGCGTCGCCAGCATCAGCTCGTCCGCCCCGGTACGCGCCAGCAGGTCACCGAGCTGTTGCCGTACCGTCTCCGGCGACCCCATCGCCTGCCCGTCGCGACGCTGCCGCACGAACTCCCGCTCGATCTCCGTGTAGGGGTACGCCGCCGCCTCGTCCGGTGACGCCAGCGGCCCCGGGCGCCCCGAGCGCAGCCGCAGCAGCGACAGCGCGCTCGGCCCCGCCAGCCACTCCGCCCGCTCGTCGGTGTCCGCGCAGACCGCGTTGACCGCCACCATCGCGTACGGCTCGGCGAGCCACCGCGACGGCCGGAAGCTCTGCCGGTACAGCGCCAGCGCGGGCAGCGTGTGCTGTGAGCTGAAGTGGTGCGCGAACGAGAACGGCAACCCCAGCATCCCGGCCAGTTGGGCGCTGAACCCGCTGGAGCCGAGCAGCCAGACCGCCGGCTGCTGGCCGCGGCCGGGGGTGGCGGTGATCGGCCCGGGCCGCTCGCCGGTGAAGTAGTTCATCAGGTCCGCCAGCTCCCGGGGGAAACCCTCCGCCGACAGCCCCTCCATGGTCCGGCGCAGTGCCAGCGCGGTCACCTGGTCGGTGCCCGGGGCGCGCCCGATGCCCAGGTCGATCCGGCCCGGGTGCAACGCGTCGAGGGTGCCGAACTGCTCGGCCACCACCAGCGGCGCGTGGTTGGGCAGCATCACCCCGCCCGAGCCCAGCCGGATCGTCGACGTGTGCGCGGCCAGGTGCGCCAGCAGCACGGCCGGCGCGGAGCTCGCGATTCCCGGCATGTTGTGGTGCTCGGCCACCCAGAACCGGTGGTATCCCAGCTCCTCCGTGCGCCGGGCCAGCTCGGTGGTGTGTCGCAGGGCCTCACCGGCCGTGGCGCCGGCCGCGACCGGTGCGAGGTCAAGAACAGACAGCGGTACGTTGATCACATAGCAGGGCAACCCGGGCCGCCGCCGAATTGTTCCCCGACGCAACCAGTCCCACGCCCGCCCTGCCCCCGCGCCCCTGGCTCTGACCCGCGCCTCGGCCCTGACCCGCGTCTCGGCTCTGACCTGCGTCTCGGTCCTGGCCTGCGTCTCGGTTCTGACCTGCGTCTCGGTCCTGGCCTGCGTCTCGGTTCTGACCTGCGTCTCGGTCCTGGCCTGCGTCTCGGTTCTGGCCCGCGCCTCAGCCGTGGCCCGCGCCTCAGCCCTGGCCCCTGGCCTGCTCGAAGATCAGGCTCGTCTGGGTGTGCTGCACCGCCGGATCTACCGCCAGGTGGTCCAGCACGAAATCCCGCAACGCGTCCGCCGACGCGGCCCGCACGTGCAGCACGTAGTCCTCCGCGCCCGCCACGTGGAACACCGACACCACCCCCGGGAACCGCACCGACCGCGCCCGGAAGGCGTCCACCACCGCCCGCTCGTGCGCGGTCAACCGCACCGACACCAGCGCCTGCAACGGCAGCCCCACCGCGGCCGGATCCACCTCCGCGTGGAACCCCCGGATCGCGCCGCACTCCCGCAGCGCCCGGGTGCGGGTCAGGCACGTCGACGGCGCCACCCCGACCCGCTCGGCCAGGGCGTTGTTCGGCAGCCGCCCGTCGGCGGCCAACTCCGACAGGATCGCGCGGTCGGTGTCGTCGAGGGCCGCGAACCGCCGCACATCATTCGTCGCAAGGGGCATGGAGAACTCCTCCACCGAATCGGCACAACAACGAGAGGAACGTTACCGAATCATCTTCGGATCTATTGCCCTGCGGTGGAGATATGTTCGATCCTTCCCGCATGACGACCGTGGACACCCGAGCCGTGCACGCCGGCCGCGACGACCTCGCTGCCCTCGGCGTCCACGTGCCGCCCATCGACTTCTCCACCACCAACCCGCTCCCGTCGGTCGAGGCCGGCGGCGACGCCTACGAGACCCTCGCCACCGGGGGCACCCTCCCCGCCGGCGGCAGCGCCGTCTACCAGCGCCTGTGGAACCCCACGGTCGCCCGCTTCGAGACCGCGCTCGCCGCCCTCGAAGGCACCACCGACGCCGTCGCGTTCGCCAGCGGCATGGCGGCCCTCACCGCCACCCTGCTCGCCGCCACCCGCGACGGCCGGCGCCACCTCGTCGCCGTCCGCCCGCTCTACGGCGGCACCGACCACGTGCTCGCCACCGGCCTGCTCGGCACCACCGTGACCTGGGCCCATCCCGACGAGGTCGCCGCCGCCGTCCGCCCCGACACCGCGCTGGTGATCGCCGAGACCCCGGCCAACCCCACCCTCGACCTGGTGGACATCGCCGCGCTCGCCCGGGCCGCCGGCGACGTCCCCCTGCTCGTCGACAACACCGTCGCGACCCCCGTGCTCCAGCAGCCCACCCGCCACGGCGCCGCCCTCGTGCTGCACAGCGCCACCAAGAGCATCGGCGGCCACGGCGACGTCCTCGCCGGCGCGGTCGCCTGCGACGCCGACTGGGCCGCCCGGCTGCGCCAGGTCCGCGCGCTCACCGGCGCGATCCTCCACCCCCTCGGCGCGTACCTGCTGCACCGCGGCCTGCAGACCCTGCCGGTGCGGGTCCGCGCCCAGCAGGCCGGCGCCGAGAAACTCGCCGCCTGGCTCGCCGCCCACCCGGCCGTCACCCGGGCGTACCACCCGTCACTGCACGACCCGGCCGGGCTCGTCGGCCGGCAGATGAGCGGCCCGGGCAGCCTCCTCGCCTTCGAGGTACGCGGCGGCGCGCCCGCCGCGGCAGCCGTCGCGAACGCGTGCCAACTGATCACCCACGCGGTGTCGCTCGGCGGCGTCGACACCCTCATCCAGCACCCGGCTTCGCTGACCCACCGCCCGGTCGAGGGCGAGGCCAAGCCCGTCGGCGGCCTGCTGCGCGTCTCCGTCGGCCTGGAGGGCCCGGAGGACCTGCGCACGGACCTGGCGCGCGCCCTCGCCGAACTCGGCTGACCCGAACCGACGCCGCCGGCCGCTCCCCAACCGGAGTGACCCTGTGGGGATGAGTCGTCGTGGCGAACGAGTGGAACACCACGGGTGCCAACCGGGCTCGTTGACACCCGTGGTGTTCCACCCGTCGGGGTCGGCTGGGTCGTCGGTCGGGGCCGGCGGTGGGGGTCGGCTGGGCGGCACGGTCACGACTTGGGGCCGACGTGGCGGTCGAGAGTGGCGACGGCCTCGCGGCGGGCCACCGAGAGGGAGTTGCGGCGGTTCATCCGCCACGCGACGCCGAGCAGGTCCAGCGCCCACTGGCAGAGGCCCATGATGTCGCTCGACTCGTTGGTGAACATGTAGCGCGGGTAGACGTACTCCTTGCCTCCGACGGTGACCCGATTCGCGAAGCGGCACCCGTCCGAGTGGAACAGGCCGCGCGCGAAGGCGCCCGGGTGCTTCGTGACCAACTCCTCCTGCCAGTTGGTCAGGACGATCGGCCGGTCGTGTTTCTTGCCGCGCCCGTGCTGGGGCAGAAGGCACGGCCAGTGGTTGCCATAACTCTGCACGACCACGCAGCCCTGCTTCTGCACGCGATGCACGGCGCCGGCGAGGACTTGCCGCATGGCCTGCTCGCAGCGGGTGATCAAGTCGGGCCAGGCGTCCGAGCAGTAGACGCGCAGCACCGGGATCCGTGTGGTCGTGACCAGGTGGCCGTCGCCGAGGTAGAGACCCAGGAGGTAGGCGTAGGCGGCCGGGTCTGTCGGATTGTCGACGTTCGGTCGGCAGCGAAAGCAGCGCAGCGCAGTCGGCTGCATGAGTGGTGCTGGCCGATCACGACACCAGTGCCAGACGGTGTGGTAGGAGAGGCCGACGGCGCGGGCAGCCTCAGCGACGCTCGCTCCGGAGAGGTACAACCGCCGGGCGTGAGCGCGGATCTCGGGTGGATGCACGTCACCATCGTCGAACATACGTACGACGTTTCTGGTGCCCCCGGTGGGACTCGAACCCACACTGTCGGAGGTTTGAGCTCCGTCTCTCTTCCGGTTGGAGTACAGGGGCTTCTCCAGTTCGGCCCTGACAGACTACCCACTACGCTAAGGGCGGCGACACCCGGCACGGCGGGTGTCGAGCAGACTTGTGGGAGTGGCTCGTGGCCGAGACGCAGACGGACGCCGAGCGCAGGCGCGTACTGATCGCCGAGGACGAGGCGCTCATCCGACTGGACCTCGCCGAGATGCTGGTCGAAGAGGGCTACGAGGTGGTCGGGGAGGCCGGCGACGGTGAGACCGCCGTCCGGCTCGCCGAGGAGCTGAAGCCCGACCTGGTGATCCTCGACATCAAGATGCCGATCATGGACGGGCTGGCCGCCGCCGAGCGGATCGCGGGAGCGCGGATCGCCCCGGTGATCATCCTGACCGCGTTCAGCCAGCGTGACCTGGTGGAGCGGGCCCGGGCGGCCGGCGCGATGGCGTACCTCGTGAAGCCCTTCCAGAAGAGCGACCTGGTGCCGGCGGTGGAGATCGCGCTGTCCCGCTACTCGGAGATCGCCGCCCTGGAGGCGGAGGTCGCCGGGCTGACCGACCGGCTGGAGATCCGCAAGACCGTCGAGCGCGCGAAGGGCGCGCTGATGACGACGTACGGCATGACCGAGCCGCAGGCGTTCAAGTGGATCCAGCGCACGGCGATGGACCACCGGATGACCATGAAGGAGGTCGCCGAGCGGATCCTCGCCGAGACCGCCGGCGGCGAGGTCGCCCAGCCTGCCTCCTGACGCGCCCCGGCCGACGACGGCGACGGCACGACGCGCCGGATGCCGCGCGCCGGGGCTTCGCGCCGGGTCGGCGATCGATAACATCTGATCCCATGCGGATCCGGCAGCTCGTGGCGGTGCTGGGCGTCGTCGCGGTGCTGTCGGCCGGCTGCGACCGGGCCCCGGCGGAGCCCGTCGACGAGCCGCTGCGCCCGCGGTGGCAGGCGCTGACCCTGCCCGCGCCGCCGGGCCCCGGCGGTCGGCAGCTGCTGCGCGACGCGGTGGCGTGCGCCGGCCGGTGGTACGTGGTGGGCGGGCTGGCCGACGCGGCGGGGGAGACCCGGCCGGCGGCCTGGAGCAGCGTCGACGGCCTGTCGTGGACGGCGCTGCCGGTGGCGGCGTCGAGCTTCTACGGCCGCCAGCACGTGCTGTACGCGGTCGCCTGCCGGGACGGGCGGGTGGCGGCGCTCGGGGCGAAGAACGGCGGCGTGCACGGCAATCCCCGCACGGGCACCTGGGCGCTCGTCGAGGGTGGCGCGCTGCGCGAGGTCCCCGCGCCCTTCGAGCTGTACGCGGGGCCGCGGGCGGTGAGCGTGGCCCGGGTGGCGGCGGGGCCGGCCGGCTGGTTGATCGCGGGCGCGCGGGTCGACGGGGCGGCGGTCTGGACGTCGGCGGACGGCGAGCGGTTCGCCGTCCGGGAGGGGGTGCCGGAGCTCGCCGGCGACGGGCGTGGCCGGACGGCGGCGTACGACGCGGTGGCCGTGCCGTCGGGCTGGTGGGTGGTGGGGGCGGTACTGCCGCCGGGCGCGACGGCGCTGGCGCCCCTGGCCTGGTCCTCGGCCGACGGGCGGGCCTGGCGGCGGGTGGCCCTGCCGGCGCCGGACGGGCGCGGGCAGGCGCAGCGGGTGGTGGCGGTCGACGGTGGGCTGGTGGCGGTCGGCCCGGTGCGCGACGGGTTCGGGGCCTGGCGGCTGGCCGGGGACGAGTGGCGGCGGGCGGGTGGGTTCCGTGCGGCGGGGTTGGGGGTGTCGTCGGTCGACGGCCTGGTGTCGGCCGGGGGCGCCCTGGTGGCGGTGGCGGGCGACGGTGACGGTCACCGACTGTGGTGCTCGGTCGATGCGGGGGATTCGTGGCGGGCGATGGTGATGCCCGGCGCGGTGCCGGACGGCGGGGACTCGGCGGTGGCGGTGGCGGCGCGGGGGGATCGACTTTTGTTGGTCGCCGATGACGGTCAGGCGTCCCGTGCCTGGTGGATGGGGTTGTCGGCCATCGATCGGTAGGGAGTCGAGGACGGTTGACCCGTTACCGACGATCCGAAGGTGAAAAGCCCTCGCGACCGACGGTTCTTACAGCGATCGTTTCCAATCCGCCACGGCGTGTAACGGTTCGGTCAACCCGCTCCGCTGGGGCTTTCGTCACAGCTCAAAGGTGGGATAGCGTCCGGCCCCAGACCGGCGACGACGGTCTGGTTCGTCCGCCCCCGCAAGGGCCAATCGGCAGCGGGTGGTTCGGACCATGGGACGGAGGAGGGGTTCGGGCCTTGAGGCAGAAGCTCGCGCGCGTTATCGGTGGAGTGGCCATGCTGGCGCTCGTCGCCGGCGGCACCGCATGCTCCAGCGGTGGCGACGACACGGCGTCCGGTGACGCCTGTGGCAGCAAGATCGCGTTCTTCGGCGCGCTGACCGGCAGCTCGGCGGCGCTCGGCATCAACGAGAACAACGGCGTCAAGCTGGCCGTCGACAAGTACAACAAGGAAAACGCCGACTGCAAGGTCGAGCTGGTTCCGCTGGACTCGCAGGGCAGCCCGGACCAGGCTCCGCAGCTGGCCCAGAAGGCCATCGACGACACGAAGATCCTCGGCGTGGTCGGCCCGGCCTACTCGGGTGAGTCGGAGGCCGCCGGCCCGCTGTTCAACGAGGCCGGTCTGGTGACCATCACCCCCTCCGCGACCCGCCCGAGCCTGGCGGAGCAGGGCTGGAAGACCTTCTTCCGCGCGGTCGGCAACGACTTCAGCCAGGGCCCCGCGGCCGGCAACTACATCAAGAACGTGCTGAAGGCCGACAAGGTCTACGTCATCGACGACCAGTCCGCGTACGGCGCCGGCCTGGCCGACGAGGTCAAGAAGCTGCTCGGCCCGGCGGTCGTCGGCTCGGACAAGGTCCAGGGCGAGGGCAAGCAGGTCGAGTTCTCCGCCGTGGTCACCAAGGTGAAGGCCGCCGGTGTGAAGGCGATCTTCTACGGTGGCTACTACCAGGAGGCCGGCCTGATCCGTAAGCAGCTCACCGCTGCCGGGGTCACCGCTCCGCTGGTCGCCGGCGACGGCGTGAACGACGCCGCGTACATCACCTCCGCGGGTGCGGCGGCGGCCGAGGGCACCATCCTCACCTGCCCGTGCCAGCCGGCCACCGAGGCGCGCGGCACCTTCGCCCAGGAGTACAAGGCCCTCAACGGCACCGACCCGGGCACCTACAGCGACACCGCCTACGACGCGGCGAACATCCTGCTCGCCGGCATCAAGGCGGGCAAGGCCACCCGCGAGGGTCTGCTGGAGTTCGTGAAGGGCTACAGCGGCGAGGGTGTGGCGGCGAGCTACAAGTTCGTCGAGGGCGGCGAGCTCGACCCCGCGCAGGTCAAGGTCTGGGCCTTCAAGGTCCAGGGCGGCAAGGTCGTCCCGGACCAGGAGATCCCGAAGTCCTGACGCCGGTCGCTGCTACAGCGATTGAGTTGTGATCGCGGGTGCGGCCGGGAGCTCGCTCCCCGCCCCCCCCCCATTTTGTCTACCGACCCAACATGAGCGTACCACCCGTGAAAGAAGAAGGACGGGTATGCAACAAAG
>NZ_JBSGDY010000019.1:0-55270 GCF_053602615.1 Micromonospora sp. NPDC004336 | reverse complement strand
AACCGGCAGTCCGCCGCCGTGGACGCGCACTACGGCGCCGCCAGGACCTTCGACTACTTCAAGAACGTGCACGGCCGCAACGGCATCTTCGGCGAGGCCCCCGTCGCCTGTCCCATCCCGCGCCCGCGTGGCCGAGGCCCGCCAGCGGGTGCCGGTGGTGCTCGTCGACGCGAGGCGGCGCCCGTCGTGCCCCGGGATCCGCGCCTCCCGGCCGTGGTCACCCACCCCACGCGCGGACGCCGCCGACCCGGCGGGGGCGGCGGCGTCCGCGACGGTGTGTGTCCTCAGCGGGACAGCGGCACCTGCACCGTCGGGGTACGGCCCGGCCGGGCCGGGTCGCCGCAGAGCAGGGCGAGCTGCGCGACGATCTTCTCCGGGTCGTCGTACGGGTCGAGGCCGCTGACCTCCATCGGGTCGAGGGCGGGCACCGTCACGTGCGAGACCAGCGGGTGCAACGGCCGGGTGTCGACCTCCCCGGCGCCGAACAGGTCCTCGTGCAGCTTCTCGCCGGGCCGCAGGCCCGTGTAGACGATCGGCACGTTGCTCTCGGCCTGCTCGGCCAGCTGCCGGGCCAGGTCGGCGATGCGTACGGGCTCGCCCATGTCCAGCACCAGCGCCTCCCCGTCCCGGCCGATCTCGGCGGCCTGGAGCACCAGGTGCACCGCCTCCTGCAGCGTCATCAGGTAGCGGGTCACCTCGGGGTGGGTGACCGTGAGCGGGCGACCCAGCTCGATCTGCCGCTGGAACGCGGTCACCACCGAGCCGCGGCTGCTGAGCACGTTGCCGAAGCGGACGCTGAGGAAGGTGCCGGGGAAGCGGGAGGCGGCGTGCGCGGTCAGCCGTTCGGTGATCCGCTTCGAGTAGCCGAGGACGCTGATCGGGTCGGCCGCCTTGTCGGTGGAGATGTTGACGAACCGCGCCACGTCCTGGCAGGCGTCGAGCACGGAGAGGGTGCCCCAGACGTTCGTCTTCACCGCCTCGCCGGGGTGCCGCTCCAGCAGCGTGAGGTGCTTCAGCGCGGCGGCGTGGAAGATGATGTCCGGCCGGCGCCCGCGGATGATCCGCCGGACCTCCTCGTCGTCGCGGAGGTCGGCGAGGATCAGCTCGGGACCGTCCAGCATGGCCCGCCCGGTCAGCGACATCTGCAGGCCGTGCAGGGCCGACTCGTCGCGGTCGAGCATCATCAGCTCGCCCGGGTCGGCCTTCATCAGCTGCCGGCACAGCTCGGAGCCGATGGAGCCGCCGGCGCCGGTGACGAGGATCCGCCGACCCGTGAGGCCGTTGGTCGGCACCTGCATGTCCGCCACCACCTGCCGGCGCCCCAACAGGTCGTCGATCTGCACGTCACGGACGTCGGTGACGGTGATCCGGTGGTCGACCAGGTCCCGGACGGGCGGCAGCACCTTGAACGCCGCGCCGGTCTGCAGCGTCGCCTCCCGGATCTGCCGGATCAGCGTGGCGTCGGCGTTCGCGACGGAGAAGATCACCGTCGTGGCGCCGGTGCGCCGGACGGCCTCCGCGACGTCCCGGCGCCCGCCGAGCACGCGTACGCCGCCGACGCGCAGATTCCGCTTGTCGGGGTCGTCGTCGAGGGCGCCCACCGGCCGGTACCTTCCGCGCGGGTCGCTGAGCATGGCCCGGAGCAGTCCCTGTCCCGCGTCGCCGAGCCCGAACAGCAGCACCGGGTTCGAGGATCGGGCGTCCGGTCGCATGGCGAGGTCGCGGCGGTGCCGGTAGGTGAACCGGGTTGTGAGCATGAACAGCAGCGCCAGGGCGCCCCCGACCAGCGGTGTGCTCGCCGGCACCGGCCGCTCGTCGGCGGGCAGCAGCCCGACCAGCAGGATCGCGGCGGTGGTGGCGGCGGTGCCGGCCACCCCCTGCACCTCCTGCAGGCTGCCCAGCGGATGGCGGCCGGAGTAGATCCGGCGCACCGCCGCCACCGCCACGTGCACGGCGGCGGCGAGGACGCCGCAAGCGGCGGCGCGCGCGAGCTGGTCGGACGTCAGGTCGAACTCGTAGCGGAACCAGACCGCGGCGACGAACCCGCTGATCCAGGCGGTGCTGTCGGTGGCGAGAAATCCGATGGTGCGGCGGCGCGCCCTGGCCCGGCGTGACCCCTGCTCGCTGAGTCGGGTGGTCTCTGTCTCCGGCGGCATCTGTGCTCCCCTGTCCGTCTCCGACCGCTTCCGCCCCCCGGGACGGAAGGAGCATTGCGCTCTACTAGTTGATACATGCCTTAAAGCGATGTTTGGGAAGTTTCATATTTGATGCCCGATTTTTGGCCGACCTGCCGAGGCGGCGTCGGGTCAACGGGCCGGTACGCCCTTGACGACGACGCCGTCCGGCACGTCCCGCACCACGCAGGCGCCCGCCCCGACCGTGCTGTCCCGCCCGACCCGCAGCCCCTGCAGGACGGCCGCCGTCGTGCCGACGAGCACGCCCTCCGCCAGGTGGCAGTCGCCGGAGACGGCGGCGAGCGGGTTCACCGACACGAAGTCGTCGAGGACGCAGTCGTGCCCCACGGTGGCGTTCTGGTTCAGGTGCACGTGCCGGCCGACGGTGACGTTCGTGGTGACGCGGGCCCCGGCGAAGGCGACGAAGCCGGGGCCGTGCAGGGTGTCCGGCCCGATCGTCGCCGCGGGATGCACCAGGCTCGCCGCCGGCACCCCGTACGCGTCGACGCGCCCGGCGACGGCGCGCCGGACGCGGGGGTCACCGATCCCGATGACGTGGTGCGCGTCCGGGGGCGCGTCGCGCAGCCAGGCGATCCCGCCGAGGTAGGCGACGTCCAGCCGTCGCACCCGCTTCAGGTTCTCCTCCGACGGGCGGTCGTCGACGAAACCGAGCAGGCGCCAGCGCGGCCGGCCGGCCGCGGCGTCCATCGCTCGGGCGATCGCGAGGACCTCCCGGCCGTGCCCGCCGCAGCCGACGACCACCAGGGGGACCGTCACGCCGTCGACGCTCCCGTCCGTGCCGTCAGGAACTCGTCGACGGCGGCGAGAACGTGCCCGATCTGCGCCTCGCTGAGGACGCTGCCGCTGGGCAGGGCGAGCCCGTCGGCGAACAGCCGCTCGGCCGCGCCCGTGACGAGGCGCTCGGCGTCGGCGTACGCGGGCTGCAGGTGCATCGGCTTCCACACCGGACGGGTCTCGATGTCCCGCGCCGCCAGGTGCGCCGCCAGGTCGGCGGCCGGCCACCCGGACCGCTCGGGATCGACCACGATGGTCGTCAGCCAGCAGTTGGACTCGGCGTCCTCCGCGCCGAGCAGCCGCACGCCGGGGACCGGCGCGAGGAGCTTGGCGTACCGGTCGCGAAGCGCCCGCCGTCGGGCGATCATCCCGTCCAGCCGGACGAGCTGGGCGCGGCCGAGCGCGGCGAGCAGGTTGCTCAGCCGGTAGTTGTAGCCCGTCTCGCGGTGCTCGTAGTGCGGCGTCGGTTCGCGGGCCTGGGTCGAGAGGTGCCGGGCCCGGGCCAGCAGGGCCGGGTCGTCGGAGACGAGCATCCCGCCGCCCGAGGTGGTCATGATCTTGTTGCCGTTGAAGGAGAGGATGCCGGCCTGCCCGAAGGCGCCGGCGGGTCGCCCGCGGTGGGTCGCGCCGAGGGCCTCGGCGGCGTCCTCGACGACCGGAACGCCGGCCGAGGCGCAGACCGGCACCAACGCGGTGTAGTCGACGCAGCTGCCGAAGAGGTCGACCGGAACCACCGCCCCGACGCGCTCGCCCCGGGACGTCAGGCGTCGGATCAGCTCCGCCACGAGGGCGACGTCGACGTTGCCGGTCTGCGGGTCGCAGTCGACGAAGACCGGCCGGGCGCCGGTGTAGCGGACCGCGTTCGCGGTGGCCACGAAGGTCAGCGTCGGGACGACGACGACGTCGTCGGGTCGGACCCCCACCCCGAGCAGCGCCAGGTGGAGGCCGGCGGTGCCGGAGCTGACCGCCACCGCGCCCCGGGTGCCCACCCGCGCGGCGACCTCCCGCTCGAACGCGTCGAGGTCCGGCCCGACCGGCGCCACCCAGCCCGACCGCAGGGCGGCGATCAGGTACGACTCCTCCAGCGGCCCGACGTCCGGCGCGGAGAGGTGGACGGTGCGGCTCATCGGCCACCCCCGGTCGGGACCGCCGCGCCGGCCTCCGGCCGCACCCCGGCGGCCGGCACCAGGGACGGCGTGCCGAGGAACTCCGGTGCGGTGGCGGAACCCGTGGCGGAGATCCCCTCGCGCCGCAGCACGGTGCGTACGGTCGCGGCCAGGATCGACAGGTCGAGGCGCAGGCTGCGGTTGTCGACGTACCAGACGTCGAGGTCGAGTTTCTCCTCCCAGCCCAGGCTGTTGCGTCCGCGCACCTGGGCCAGGCCGGTGACGCCCGGCCTGACCTCGTGCCGTCGGGCCTGGACGGGGGAGTAGCGCGGCAGGTACTCGGTGAGCAGCGGCCGGGGGCCGACGAGGCTCATGTCGCCGCGCAGGACGTTCCAGAGGGTCGGCAGCTCGTCCAGGCTGGTGGAGCGCAGGAAGCGTCCCAGCGGGGTCAGGCGGTCCCCGTCCCGCAGCAGCCCCCGCCCCGGATCGGGCGGCAGCATGGTGCGGAACTTGACCAGCTCGAACACGTCGCCGTGCCGCCCGGCCCGGGCCTGCCGGAACAGCACCGGTCGGCCGAGCCCCACCGCCACCACGGCCGCCACCAGGAGCATCAGCGGCGCGCTCAGCACCAGCAGCACCAGGGCGGCCGCCACGTCGATCGCGCGCTTGAGGCCGTCCGTCCGGGGCCGCCCCGCCGTACCTTCGCGGACGTTCATGGAACCAGGCACGGCGTCGACCTCCAGCGAGAACCAGTCACGATGCGACAAAGCGGTTGTAGCAGGTATGAACGTGTCGGCATGGTTGATTCACGACACGAGGGGTTGATCCCGCCAGGTCAAACCGCAGAACGGCCCGTCAGGACGCGGGCCGACCGCCAAGACGTGACCTTCCGCTCCCCGCCGCCGGCAGTAGAGTGCTCGACGGCCGAGGCGAGGGGGAGGGCCGTGCTGCACCTGAGGGTGATCGCTCCACCAGACCAGTCCGCCGCCGTCGCCGATTTGCTGGCCGCCGATCCGGGGGTGACCCACCTGGCCGTGCTCGCCGGCGCCGCCCGCCAGCCGCAGGGCGACCTCATCCTCTGCGACGTGGTCCGGGAGAGTGCCGACAGCGTGCTGCACGACCTGCGGCGGCTCGGCGTGGAGGCGCGCGGCGCCATCGCCGCCGACGACGTGGAGCTGACCATCTCCTCGGCGGCGGACCGGGCGGCCCGGCGGGCGCCCGGCAGCGGCGCCGACGCGGTGGTCTGGGACGAGATCGCCGCCAAGACCGGCGAGCAGACCGAGCTGTCCGCCACCTACCTCGTGCTGATCACCGTCGCCACCATGCTGGCCGGCATCGGGGTCCTGCTCGACCAGCCGATCCTCATCGTCGGCGCGATGGTCGTCGGGCCGGAGTTCGGTCCCCTGGCCGCCCTCTGCGTGGCGCTGCTGCGCCGCAGGACGTCGATCGTCGCCCGCTCGGTGCAGGCCCTGCTGGTCGGGTTCCTCGCCGCCATGGTGGTCACCGTGCTCAGCACCTGGGCGCTGACCGCCGCCGGCCTGGTCGACCGCGGGATGCTGCTGGCCGACCGCCCGCTCACCGACTTCATCTGGCGACCGGACGCGCTCTCCTGGGTCGTCGGCCTGCTCGCCGGCGCGGCCGGCATGCTGTCGCTGACGTCGAAGAAGTCCGGCAGCCTGGTCGGGGTGCTGATCTCGGTGACCACCGTCCCGGCCGCCGCGAACGTCGCCGTCGCCGCCGCGTACGGCGTCTGGCACGAGGCGGCCGGCTCCGCCCTCCAACTGGTCATCAACCTCTGCGCGATCGTGCTGGCCGGGCTGGTCACGCTGCTGGTGCAGCAGTCGTGGTGGTGGTACCTGGCCCGTCGCAGTCGCGCGGGCGCCGGGCGCTGACGCTGGTCAGGCACCCCCGTCGCCGTCGAGCCGACGGGCCAGCAGGGCGCGCAGCGGGATCGACTCGCCGTCGCGGCCGCCCGCGCCGACGACCAGCGGCGGCGGGCTGGGCTGCGGCTCGGCGCCGAGCAGCCGGGCGCGCAGCCCGCCCGGCACGGTCAGCAGGTGGAACCGCCCGTCGGTGTCGACCGCCCGGGACCGGGCCCGGTCGACGTACCAGCCGCGCAGCCGCGTCCGGTAGCGGCCGCGACCGTCGTATCCCCGGGCGGTGAGCCGTTCCGTGGGCAGCCCGCGCCGGGTCGCCTCGGCGACGAACCAGGCGACGAGCTCCGCCGCCTCGGCCTGCTCGGCCGCCCGACGGCGCTCGTCGGCGGCCGCGTGCGCCCGCACCGCGCGTCGTTGCCGCTCCCGCCACTGTCGGCCGTCGCCCTCGTCCACGACCGCGACGGTACGCCCCGCACCCGCCACCGGAAACGTGCGGCGGTCTCCTCACGGCTCCGACCGTGCACGGTCGACCGCCGCACCCGGTCGGATGCGTCGCCCGCGTCCGACGCGGGCCGGTTGCTGCGGTCGGTCGACGGGCGGTCGCTCTGTCGGGTCGAGGGGCGGCTGCTCCGACCCGCCGAGGGATGGCCCGATCCGTGAGCGGTGGTGGCGGGCGTGCCTGTCGCGTAGGCGGTGGTGGCGGGCGTGCCTGTCGCGTAGGCGGTGGTGCGGGCGTGCCGTCCCCGCAAGCTGTGGTGCTCGGCGTGCCATCCCGCGGGCGGGAAGCTCGAATGATGCTTTCGAGCTGAATCGTTTGCGACATCAGGGTGGCGGCCGGGCTCGTCGCTGCCTGAATCGTCTACGACATCAGCTCGAAAGCGTCCCTGCGTGTGCACCCCTTCCGGCCCGCCGACGAACAACGGCCCTGACAGGCGACCGGGATCGCCTCAGAACGCCAGAACGCCAGACCGCGCCCGAGCCTCCGAACGCCAGAATGTGTGGGCGCCAGAACGCCAGACGGAGCGCCGCCGTGGCCAGGCCCGCCCGGCACCGACCCGAACCGCGTACGGATCGGGTCGGTGCCGGGCGGGTGTCAGGCCAGTCCGGCCCGACGCAGCGCGTCTGCCATGGCGTCGTTCGCCGGCCCCGCTCCGCCGCGGCCCTGTCGCGCCGCCCCGCCGCGCCCGCCGCCCTGCCCGGGCTGGCCGCCCTGACCGCCGCGCCCGCCGGCCTGGGCACCCCGGCCACGTCCGCCGCCATGCCCCGACTGGCCGCCCTGCCCGCGACCGCCACCGGGAGCGCCCTGACCGCCGCGCCCCGCGCCCGCCTCCGCGTCGTCTTCGAGGCGGAGGGTGAGCGAGATCCGCTTGCGCGGTACGTCGACGTCGAGCACCTTGACCTTCACCACGTCGCCGGACTTCACCACCTCGCGCGGGTCCTTCACGAAGGTCCGGGACATGGCCGAGACGTGTACGAGGCCGTCCTGGTGCACCCCGACGTCCACGAACGCGCCGAACGCCGCCACGTTGGTGACCACGCCCTCCAGCACCATGCCCGGCGTGAGGTCGCTGATCTTCTCCACGCCCTCGACGAAGGTGGCGGTACGGAACTCCGGTCGCGGGTCGCGGCCGGGCTTCTCCAGCTCGGCGATGATGTCCGTGACGGTCGGCAGGCCGAAGGTGTCGTCGACGAAGTCGGTGGCCCGCAGGCCCCGCAGGATGGCGCTCCTGCCGATCAGCGACCGCAGGTCCTGCCCGGTGCTGGCCAGGATCCGGCGCACCACCGGGTACGCCTCCGGGTGCACGCTGGAGGAATCCAGCGGGTCGTCGCCGCCGGGGATGCGCAGGAAGCCCGCGCACTGCTCGAACGCCTTCGGCCCGAGCCGGGCCACCTTCTTCAGCTCGGCGCGGGTGCGGAACGGCCCGTTGGCGTCGCGGTGCAGCACGATGTTCTCCGCCAGCCCGGCGCCGATGCCCGACACCCGGGTCAGCAGCGGCGCGGAGGCCGTGTTGACGTCGACCCCGACCGCGTTGACGCAGTCCTCGACCACCGCGTCGAGCGACCGGGAGAGCTTCACCTCCGACAGGTCGTGCTGGTATTGCCCGACGCCGATCGAGCGTGGGTCGATCTTGACCAGCTCGGCGAGGGGGTCCTGCAGGCGGCGCGCGATGGAGACCGCGCCGCGCAGCGAGACGTCCAGCCCGGGCAACTCCTGGGCGGCGTACGCGGAGGCGGAGTAGACCGACGCGCCGGCCTCGGAGACCACCACCTTGGTCAGGTTGAGCTGCGGGTAGCGCTTGATCAGCTCGCCGGCGAGCTTGTCGGTCTCCCGGCTGGCGGTGCCGTTGCCGATGGCGACCAGCTCGACGCCGTGCGCGCCGGCCAGCCGGGCGAGGGTCTCGATCGAGGCGTCCCACTGCCGGCGCGGCTCGTGCGGGTAGATCGTGTCGGTGGCGACCACCTTGCCCGTGGCGTCCACGACGGCGACCTTGACGCCGGTGCGCAGGCCCGGGTCGAGCCCCATCGTGGGCCGGGTGCCGGCCGGCGCGGCGAGCAGCAGATCGCGCAGGTTGGTGGCGAAGACCCGGACCGCCTCCTCCTCGGCCGCCTGCCACAGCCGCATCCGCAGGTCGGCGCCGAGGTGGATGAGGATCCGGGTGCGCCACGCCCAGCGCACCGTGTCGGCCAGCCACCGGTCTGCCGGCCGCCCCTTGTCGGTGATGCCGAACCGCCCCGCGATCGCCGCCTCGTAGCGGCCGGGCCCGGTGGGCGCCGCGTCGGCCTCGCCGGCCTCCTCGGGCTCCATCGTCAGGTCGAGCACGCCCTCCTTCTCGCCCCTGAACATAGCCAGGATGCGGTGCGAGGGCAGCTTCGGGTACGGCTCGGCGAAGTCGAAGTAGTCGGCGAACTTCGCGCCGGCCGCCTCCTGCCCGTCGCGTACGCGGGAGACGAGCCGGCCCCGCGACCACATCTGCTCGCGCAGCGTGCCGATCAGGTCGGCGTCCTCGGCGAACCGCTCGATGAGGATGGCGCGGGCACCCTCCAGCGCGGCGGCGGCATCGGCCACGCCCTTCTCCGCGTCGACGTAGCCGGCGGCGGCCTCGCGGGGATCCTGCGACGGATCGGTCAGCAGCGAGTCGGCGAGCGGCTCCAGCCCCGCCTCGCGGGCGATCTGCGCCCGGGTCCGGCGCTTGGGCTTGTAGGGCAGGTAGATGTCCTCCAGGCGGGACTTCGAGTCGGCCGCCATGATCTGCGCTTCCAGGGCCTCGTCGAGCTTGCCCTGGCCACGGATCGACTCCAGCACCGCCGCGCGTCGCTCGTCCAGCTCGCGCAGGTAGCGCAGCCGCTCCTCCAGGGTGCGCAGCTGGGTGTCGTCGAGCAGGCCGGTGGCCTCCTTGCGGTAGCGGGCGATGAACGGCACGGTGGCGCCGCCGTCGAGCAGCTCCACGGCCGCCCGTACCTGACGCTCGGCGACGCCGAGCTCGTCGGCGATCCGCTGATGAACAGAGAGGGTCACGATCTCGATCCGCCTTCGGTGTGGGTTCCGCTGTGCATTGTGCCGGCCCCCACCGACGCCCGTCGCCGCCCCCGCCCGGCGCGCCGCCGCCCGCCGAACCGGCGTGCCGCCGCTCACCGCCCGGGGCGCCGTCGTCCACCGAACCGAGGCGCCGCCGCCCGCCGAACCGGTGCGCCGCCGCCCACCGAACCGGGGGCCGCCGCCCACCGCCCGGGGCGCCGCCGGCCGCCGGACCGGCGGGCGTGCGTCGTCCGGGTCCGTGCTGCGCTAGCGTGGCGATCATGGAACTTCCCGCGGACCCGCGGGCCCGGCGGCTCTTCGGCGGCAGCGCCCGGGCCCTCGGCGACCTCGCCGCGAGCCCGTTCCGGGCCGACCGGGACCGGATCGTGGCCTCGCCGTTCTTCGCCCGGCTCAACGGCGTGACCCAGGTGGTCAGCCCCGGCGGGTCCGGCCTGCTGGTGCACAATCGCCTCACCCACAGCCTCAAGGTCGCCCAGGTGGCCCGCGCCGTCGCCGAGCGGCTCACCGCCGACGAGGCGCACCGCGACCTGCTGGAGAAGCTGGGCGGCTGCGACCCGGACGTGGTGGAGGCCGCCGCCCTCGCGCACGACCTCGGCCACCCGCCGTTCGGGCACCTGGGGGAGCGGGTGCTCGACCGGCTGGCCCGGCAGCGGCTGGGCCTCGCCGACGGCTTCGAGGGCAACGCCCAGTCGTACCGGATCGTCACCAGCACCGAGATCCGCGGCGCGGCGACCACCGGCCTGGACCTGACGGCGGCGGTCCGGGCCGCGCTGCTGAAGTATCCCTGGACGCGGCTGGACCACCCCGACCCGCACCCCCGGCTGATGGACCCGCCGCCGCGCGGCGCCACCCCGCCGCCGGACGACCCGGGCAGCGGCTCGTCGAAGTTCGGGGCGTATCGGACGGAGGTCGACGACCTGCGGCAGGCCCGGGAGCCGTTCGTGGGCCGCATCCCGGACTGGCAGCAGACCGTCGAGGCGTCGATCATGGACACCGCCGACGACATCGCGTACGCCATCCACGACGTGGAGGACTTCTATCGCGTCGGGGTGCTCCAGCAGGGCGCGGTGGCCGCCGAGCTGATGGCCTGGCAGCGCGAGAGCGGGCACTACCGGGCGATCACCGACGCCGCGCTGGCCGCCGCCGCCCGCCGGCCCGGCTCGGCGATCGAGCGGCTGCGCCGGCAGTTGCACCGCAAGGACTCCTGGATCGCCGACGACGAGGCGTTCGCCGCCGCCGTCGAGCACGTCCGCGAGGAACTGGTGGAGGGGCTGCTGGCCATGCCCTTCGACGGCTCCATCGAGGCGGAGCAGTACGTGGCCCGCTTCTCCGCCCGCTGGACCACCCGCTTCGTCGACGCGATCACGGTGGTCGAGCGGCCGTCGGTGCGCTCCGGCCACGTGCTGCTCGCCCCGGCCCAGTGGCACGAGGTGCAGGTGCTCAAGTTCGTCCACCACCGGTTCGTGCTGGCCCGGCCGGACCTGGCCCTGCACCAGCGCGGGCAGGCCCGGCTCCTGGGCACCCTGGTGGAGGCGCTGCTGGACTGGCTGCTCGACCCCGAGGAGGAGTCCCGGCTACCGCGTCGCCTGCACGACCTGGTGGAGCTGGCCGAGGCGGAGCTGCACCCGCGTACGCCGGACCGGATCGGCAGGGCCCGCGGCCGGGCGATCGTCGACTTCGTCGCCCAGCTCACCGACGGCCAGGCGGTCGCCATGCTCGACTCCCTGTCGGGCCGCTCCGGCGCGCTCTGGACCGACGCCTTCGTCCTGTGACGGCGGGGGCCCTCGGGTCACCGCAGGCCCCGGCCGGGCCCTTCCGCCATTGCGGGCGCCCGCCGGGCCCACACGCCACCGCAGGCGCCGGCCGGGCCATTCCGTACGCCTCAGGCGACCGCCTGCCACCAGCCGTCGACGGCGGGCGGGTCGTCCACCGTCACCCGCTCGCCGGGGCGGGGCACGGCCAACCGCACGTCCCGGGCCTTCGCCTCGGCCCAGATCCGGTCCACCGGCTCGGACCAGTCGTGCAGGGCCAGGTTGAACGTCGCCCAGTGCACGGGTACGAGCAGCCCGCCGCGCAGGTCGAGGTGGGCGGCGACGGCCTCCTCGGGGAACATGTGGATGCTCGGCCAGGCCCGGTCGTACGCGCCGATCTGCATCAGCGTGACGTCGAACGGCCCGTGCCGCTCGCCGATCTCGGCGTAGCCGTCGAAGTAGCCGGAGTCGCCGGTGTAGAAGACCTTCCGGTGCGCGCCCGCCACCACCCACGAGCTCCACAGCGTGCCGTCGCGGCGCAGCCCCCGGCCGGAGAAGTGCTGGGCGGCGGTGGCGGTGATCTCCAGCCCGGCCACCCGGTGGCTCTCCGACCAGTCCAGCTCGACGATCCGCGTCGCCGGCACGCCCCAGCGGTCGAGGTGCGCGCCGACCCCGAGGGGCACCAGGAACGGCGCCGACTGCAGGGCGGTCAGCGCCTGGACGGTCGCCATGTCCAGGTGGTCGTAGTGGTCGTGCGAGATGAGGATCGCGTCGACCGGGGGCAGGTCGGCGAGGCGCACCGGCGGCTCGTGCAGGCGGCGCGGGCCGACCAGCGCCGACGGGGAGCACCGCTCGCTCCACACCGGGTCGAGCAGCACCTTGCGCCCCTCGATCTCGATCAGCGCGGAGGCGTGGCCGTACCAGACGACGTTCAGTTCGCGCGCGGCGTCGGCGGTCGGCGCGGCGCCGGGTCGCAGCAGCGGCACCGGGGCGCTGGGCCGCCGCTTCTGCTTGCCGAAGATCAGCTCGCGGATCAGGTCCCGGTCGGGGGCGCCGGCCATCGAGCGGGTGCCGCCCGGGTTGCGGAAGGCGCCGTCACGGAACTGCGGTGAGCGCGCCGCCCGCTCCGCCCGCGCGCCGGCGAGCCGCCCGCCCAGCGCCGCCGGCACGTCCCGGGCGATCCACGCCAGCCCGGCCAGCGCGGCCAGCCCCGCCGCCCCGCGCAGCCGGCGCCCGAGCGCCCGGTCGAGTCCCGTGCGTTCCGCTGGTGCGCCCATCGCCGTCCCTCCGCCGTGTCCCGTCGTACACGGTAGCCCGGCCCCCGGCGGGGCTGCCGGCGGTCGGGCGGCCCCGGACCGACGCCGGGCCACCCGCGCCGGGGCCTGCGCCGCCGCGCCGCGACGGCGCAGGCCCCGCGTGGCTCAGCCGCCGTCGGTCAGCCGCCGTTGCTCGGCCGCTGCACCGCCGGCCGGTGGGTGACGCCGGTGCCGGTGAGGCGGTCGACCGCGGCGAGGAAGCGCCGGCCCATCCGCGCCCGGGCCTCGACCGCCGGGTGGGTGGCGCCGTAGTCGTCGGCGCCGGCCTGGCCGTCGGCGAAGAGGGCGTACGTCAGCACGGGCGCGCCCGCCGCGTCGAAGATCACACCGGCCTCGTGGCGGGCGTCGGCGAACCAGCCGGCCTTCGTGGCGATCCGGGCCCGCTGCGTCGAGGACATGACGCGCCGGATGCCGTCGGTGAACGCGACGGGGGCGCGCAGCTGCCGCAGCACGAACGCCGTGGCGGCCGGCGAGAGCAGCGTGCCGCCCACCAGCGCGCGCAGCAGGTCGTGCGTCTCGCGCGGGGTGCTGGTGCCGAGGAAGAACCGGTTCGGGTTGGCCACCGGCTGCACCTGCGTGTTGGGGAAGCCCTTGTCCCGCAGGATCTGGTTGAGCTCGGCGGCGGGGCAGACCAGGCCGCACAGCCGTACCGCCGTGTCGTCGGAGACGGTCAGCAGGTTGGCCAGCACGTGGCCGAGCGTCACGAAGCTCGGGTACGCCCCGTCGAGGCTGAACATGCCGTCCCCGCCGGGCACCACGATCGCGGCGGTGACCTCGACCCGCTGGTCGAGCGTCAGCAGCCCCCGGTCGACCTTGTCCAGCACGGCCGTCGCCACCGCGATCTTGTTGACGCTGTACGCCTCGATCTGCCGGTCCGGCTCGTCGGACACCGCCACCACCGGATCGCCGGCCGGGTCGGCGACGCTGACGTACGCCTGCCAGTTGCCGCCGGCCTCCTCGGTCTGCCGGGCGTAGCTGGCGGCGACCCGGCGGGCCGCCTGCTGGGGTGTGGTCGGGGCCGGCTCGGTGACGTCGGCGG
Organism: Micromonospora sp. NPDC004336; assembly: GCF_053602615.1. Lineage (NCBI taxonomy): Bacteria > Bacillati > Actinomycetota > Actinomycetes > Micromonosporales > Micromonosporaceae > Micromonospora > Micromonospora sp. NPDC004336. The sequence goes on along the minus strand of NZ_JBSGDY010000019.1, from coordinate 41,674 downwards.
CGGCGGACGCCGGGGTGGCGGCGCCGAGCACCGTGCCGGCGGTGGCCACCGTGCCGAGTCCCAACGCGGTCCTGCGGTTCACCCGGATGGTCAATCGTCTCTCCCGTCGTGGTGGGCCGGAATGTCTCCCGGCCGACCACCCTAGGCGAAATGATCCATCTCGGCCGCCCGTGAAATCGGTCACCGCAGTCGTTTTCGTGCCGCCGCGAGGACGGGCCCGGGCAGGCCACCGACGGCCCGGACCACCCGGCCCAGGTCGGGCAGCCAACCGCCGCGCACGGACGCGCTGGCCGGATCCGGCGCGAACACCACCCCGTCGTGCGGCGCGACCGGGCGGTCGGTCAGCCCGGCCAGCCGCATCAACGGCCCGACGAGCGCGTCGTAGACGCCGGGCAGGGCGGTGAAGCCGACGCGCATGACCACGTTGGCCCGGCCCACCGACACCTCCCGGCGGGGCCGCTCCGCGCAGTCCACGACGGCCCGCGCCACCCGCTCGGGCGTGGTGACCGGCCACGGCGGCCGGCCGGTCCGGCCCAGGTAGTTCGCGGCCCGCTGGTAGACCGGGGTGTCAACGCTGCCCGGGTTGACGATGCAGACGTGCACGCCCGGCGTCTCCCGGGCCTCCTGCTGCAACACCCGGGTCAGCCCCTGCAACCCCCACTTGCTGGCCACGTAGGCGCTCAGGTAGGGCGCGGTGATGTGCCCCAGCACCGAGCCGGTCAGGACCAGCGTGCCGCCGCCGGCCGACCGGAAGCGCTCCAGCGCCACCCGGGCTACGGCGGCGGCGGCCAGCAGGTCGGTGCGCACGACGTGCTCGAAGACCCGCTGCGGGGTCTCCTCGAACCGGCCGTAGACCATCACGGCCGCCGTGTGCACCCAGACGTCGATCCCGCCGAACCGCTCGACGGCCGCGTCGGCCAGCGCCGCCGGCGCGCCCTCGGCGGTGACGTCGACGGGCACGTCCAGCACCTGCGCGCCCGCGGCCCGACACTCGTCGCGGACCTCGGCGAGGGTGGCGGGGGACCGGGCGGCGAGGACCAGCCGGTCCCCGCGCGCCGCGAACAGCACGGCCGCCGCCCGGCCGATCCCGCTGGTCGCGCCGGTGACGACCACCGTCCGGCTCACGGCTCGAGCACGACCTTCACGCAGCCGTCCTGCTTCTTCTGGAACATTTCGTACGCCTGCGGAGCCTGCGCCAGCGGCACCCGGTGGGTGCGCAGGTCCGCCACGCCCAGCGGGTCGTCGTCGCCGGAGAGCAGCGGGATGATCTCGTCGGTCCAGCGGCGCACGTGGCACTGCCCCATCCGCAACTGGACGCCCCGGTCGAACATCTCCATCAGGGGCATGGGGTCGACCTCGCCGCCGTACACGCCGGAGATCGAGACGGTGCCGCCGCGCCGGACGGCCTTGAGCGCGGCCTTGAGCACGACGAGCCGGTCGACGCCGACCTTGTCGGTCATGGTCTGGGCGAGCTTGTCGGGCAGCAGCCCGGCGGCGGTCTGGGCGAGCTTGCCGAGGGGCGCGCCGTGCGCCTCCATGCCGACCGCGTCGATCACCGCGTCGGGGCCGCGCCCGTCGACCAGGTCGATGAGGGCGTCCGGCACGTTGTCCAGCTTGCCGACGTCGAGCACCTCGATGCCGTGCCGGCGGGCCATCGCCAGCCGCTCCGGGACCAGGTCCAGCCCGATCACGCGGTCGGCGCCGAGGTGGCGGCCGATGCGGGCGCAGAACTGGCCGACCGGCCCCAGCCCGAAGACGGCGAGCGTGCCGCCGCGCGGGGTGTCGGCGTACTTCACCGCCTGCCACGCCGTCGGCAGGATGTCGGAGAGGTAGAGCCAGCGCTCGTCGGGCCCGGTGTCGGGCACCTTGATCGGGCCGAACTGGGCGTGCGGCACCCGCAGGTACTCGGCCTGTCCGCCCGGGACGGAGCCGTACAGCGAGGTGTAGCCGAACAGCGCGGCGCCCTTGCCCTGCGCGGTGACCTGGGTGGTCTCGCACTGGGCGTAGAGCTTCCGCTCGCACATCCAGCAGGAGCCGCAGGAGATGTTGAACGGCACCACGACGCGGTCGCCCGGCTTGAGCCGGGTCACCCCCGGGCCGACCTCCTCGACGATGCCCATCGGTTCGTGCCCGAGGATGTCGCCGGGCTTGAGGAACGGCCCCAGCACCTCGTAGAGATGCAGGTCGGAGCCGCAGATCGCGGTCGATGTGATCCGGACGATCGCGTCGGTCGGCTCCTCGATGCGCGGGTCGGGCACCTCCTCCACCCGCACGTCCCGCTTGCCCTGCCAGGTCAGTGCCTTCATGTCCCGTCGCCCCTCCTCGTGCCGTCCTTGGACGGGCTACCCGCCTGCGCCGAGTTGAACCGGTTCCCGGCCGCGAGACGGGCGGGAGGGCGCGCACGGGCCGGGGTGGGGGGAGGGCGCGTACGGGCCGGCGGCGGGCCGGAGGGCGCGCACGGCCGGGGCGGGTCGGTCAGGGTGCGTGGGCCGGGGACGGACGGGTCCGGGGCAGGCGGGCCAGGGACGGGACCGGCCGGCCCGCGTCGAGGGCGGACCGGTTGCGCCTGTCGTGCCGTCGTTCGTGGGTCGGCCCCCGGGTGGCTCGCTCGCGCCTGTCGAGCTGATGTCGTAGACGATTCAGCTGATGTCGTAGACGATTCAGCTCGACAGCGGCGGGACCAGAAGGCTGTGACGGCCCGGCCGGGGCGCGACCGGCCAGACCGACGGGGAGGGAGCACGGACCGCCGGGCCGCGACGGCCGGAACGGTCCTGGCCCGGACTGCGTCGTGATGGTGGCCGCGAGCGCCGGGTGGCGACCGGTGCGGGTGGCCCGGCGGTGCCGGCCGCGACCGGAGCGGTGGCGTGGGCCGCTCGCCCGGTGCCATGGCGACCGGCGTGGGCTGGCGTGGCGTGCCGGCCGTGAGCGGCGGGGTGGCACGGCGAGGGCCGCCGCGGTCCGGGAGGAGGCGGCGGCCTCGTGCCGGCGTCGCCGGCGTGCCGTGCGGAGGCTCAGGCGCCCGGGGTGTTGTCGCCCCGCTTGGAGGTGGCCACCAGGTAGTCGCGGTTGAGCCGGCCGATGGTGTTCAGCGGGATGCCCTTCGGGCAGACCACGGTGCACTCGCCGGCGTTGGTGCAGCCGCCGAAGCCGGCCTCGTCGTGCGCGTCGACCATGCCGATCACCCGGGTGTAGCGCTCGGGCTGGCCCTGCGGCAGCAGCGAGAGCTGAGTGATCTTGGCGGCGGTGAAGAGCATGCCGGAGCCGTTGGGGCAGGCGGCCACGCAGGCGCCGCAGCCGATGCACTCCGCCGCCTCGAAGGCGGCGTCCGCGTTGGCCTTGGCGACCGGGGTGGAGTGCGCCTCGGGGGCGCTGCCGGTCGGCGCGGTGATGTAGCCGCCGGCCGCGATGATCTTGTCGAACGCGCCCCGGTTGACCACCAGGTCCTTGACGACCGGGAACGCCCGCGCCCGCCACGGCTCGATGTCGATCGTGTCGCCGTCGGAGAACTGCCGCATGTGCAGCTGGCAGGCGGTGGTGCCGCGCTGCGGCCCGTGCGCGTTGCCGTTGATCATCAGGCCGCACATGCCGCAGATGCCCTCGCGGCAGTCGTGGTCGAACGCCACCGGCTCCTCGCCGGCCAGGATCAGCCGCTCGTTGAGCACGTCGAGCATCTCCAGGAAGGACATGTCCGGGGAGACGTCGTCGACCTTGTAGGTGACCATCCGACCCTTGTCCTCGGGGCCGGACTGGCGCCAGATGCGCAGGGTCAGGTTCACTTGTAGCTCCGCTGCGTGGGGTGGACGTACTCGAACTTCAGGTCTTCCTTGTGCAGCACCGAGGGCTCGCCGGTCGCGGTGAACTCCCAGGCCGCGACGTACGCGAAGCGCTCGTCGTCGCGCTCCGCCTCGCCGTCGGGCGTCTGGTGCTCGGCCCGGAAGTGGCCGCCGCAGGACTCCTCGCGGTGCAGGGCGTCGATGCACATCAGCTCCGCCAGCTCGAAGAAGTCGGCCACCCGGCCGGCCTTCTCCAGCGACTGGTTGAGCCCCTCGCCGTCGCCGGGCACCCGGACCCGCTGCCAGAACTGCTCCCGCAGGGCACGGATCTCGTCGATCGCCTTGCGCAGCCCGGCCTCGCTGCGCTCCATGCCGCAGTGCTCCCACATGATCTGGCCCAGCTCGCGGTGGAACGAGTCCACGGTCCGGTCGCCGTTGACCGCCAGCAGCCGCTGGATCCGGTCCTCGACGTCGGCGCGCGCCTGCACGGCCGCCGGGTGGCTGGCCTCGACCTTCTCGAACGGCCCCGCCGCCAGGTAGTTGGCGATGGTGTTCGGGAGCACGAAGTAGCCGTCGGCCAGGCCCTGCATCAGCGCGGAGGCGCCGAGCCGGTTCGCGCCGTGGTCGGAGAAGTTCGCCTCGCCGATCACGAACAGGCCCGGGATGGTCGACTGGAGGTCGTAGTCGACCCAGAGGCCGCCCATCGTGTAGTGCACGGCCGGGTAGATCCGCATCGGGACCTCGTACGGGTCCTCGCCGGTGATCCGCTCGTACATCTGGAAGAGGTTGCCGTACTTGGCCTCGATGGCCTTGCGCCCGAGGCGGTTGATCGCGTCGGCGAAGTCGAGGTAGACGCCGAGGCCGCCCGGGCCGACGCCCCGGCCCTCGTCGCAGACGTTCTTCGCGGCGCGGGAGGCGATGTCCCGGGGGACCAGGTTGCCGAAGGAGGGGTAGATCCGCTCCAGGTAGTAGTCCCGCTCGTCCTCGGGGATGTCCCTCGGGCTGCGGTCGTCGCCCTTGGCCTTGGGCACCCAGACCCGGCCGTCGTTGCGCAGCGACTCGCTCATCAGGGTCAGCTTCGACTGGTGGTCGCCGGAGACCGGGATGCAGGTCGGGTGGATCTGCGTGTAGCAGGGGTTGGCGAAGTACGCGCCCTTGCGGTGCGCCCGCCAGGTGGCGGTGACGTTGCAGCCCTTGGCGTTGGTGGAGAGGTAGAAGACGTTGCCGTAGCCGCCGGAGGCGAGCACGACCGCGTCCGCGAACTCCGTGGTGATCTCGCCGGTGACGAGGTCCCGGACGACGATGCCCCGGGCCTTGCCGTCGACGACGATCAGCTCCAGCATTTCGTGCCGGGAGTTCATCTCCACGTTGCCGAGGCCGATCTGCCGCTCCAGCGCCTGGTACGCGCCGAGCAGCAGCTGCTGGCCCGTCTGGCCCCGGGCGTAGAAGGTGCGCTGCACCTGCGCGCCGCCGAAGGAGCGGGTGTCGAGCAGGCCGCCGTACTCGCGGGCGAACGGGACGCCCTGGGCGACGCACTGGTCGATGATGTTGACCGACACCTCGGCCAGCCGGTGGACGTTGGACTCGCGCGACCGGAAGTCGCCGCCCTTGACGGTGTCGTAGAACAGCCGGTGCACCGAGTCGCCGTCGTTGCGGTAGTTCTTGGCGGCGTTGATGCCACCCTGCGCGGCGATGGAGTGCGCCCGGCGCGGGCTGTCCTGGTAGCAGTAGGACTTGACCTGGTAGCCCTGCTCGGCGAGCGTGGCGGCGGCCGAGCCGCCGGCCAGGCCGGTGCCGACCACGATCACGGTCATCTTCCGGCGGTTGGCCGGGTTGACCAGCTTGGCCTCGAAGCGGCGGCGGTCCCAGCGGGTCTCGATCGGGCCCTCGGGTGCCTTGGTGTCGGCGATCGGGTCGCCCTCGGTGTAGAGATCCATGTCAGGACACCAATCCGGTGAGTACGGCGAACGGGACCACCAGGAAGCCGGCGCAGAGCGCGACGGCGAAGACCAGCGCGGCGGTGCGTGCCCGGCGCTCGCCCTTGGGGGTCTGCTGCCCCAGGCTGCGGAACGCGCTGAACGCCCCGTGCCGCAGGTGGAAGCCCAGCGCGACGATCGCCAGGGTGTAGAAGAGGGTGACGTACCAGCGCTCCGGCGCGAAGTCGGCGACGACGTTCGCGTACGGCCGGGTCGGGTCGCCGACCGGGTTCAGGTGGCCGGTGGTCAGGTCCAGCAGGTGGTAGATCACGAAGAGCAGGATGAGGACCCCGCCCCAGCGCATCGTGCGGGCCGCGTAGCTGCCCTGGACCTTGGGGCGGTGCGCGTACCGGACCGGTCGGGCGGCGCGGGAGCGCCGGGCGAGGGCGGTGGCGGCGGCGATGTGCGCCACGACGGCGACGGTCAGCGCGCCGCGCTGGATCCAGAGGAACCAGACCCCCGGCAGCAGCGGCTTGCCGATGTCGCGCAGCCAGTGCGCGTAGTGGTCGAACGAGGTCTCCCCCGTGAACACCTTCAGGTTGCCGATCATGTGCAGGATGAGGAACAGCACCAGGATGATGCCCGTCACCGCCATGACGGCCTTGAGGCCGACGTTGGAGCGGATGGGCGACCGTGTTCTCGTGACTACCACCCGAACGACGCTAGGAGCACTTTGATCAGTCGTCCAATGCATCGAAGTCGCAGTCTTGATAGCTATAGGCTATTTAGATGCAGCTACATCAGCTGAAGTACTTCGTCGCAGTCGCAGAAGTCCGACATTTCACGCAAGCTGCCGACCTCGTGGGCATCACGCAGCCGTCGTTGAGTAAGCAAATTCACGCGCTGGAGGACGCCCTCGGCGCCCCGCTCTTCGAGCGGGTAAGAGGCAACATCGCCCTCACCGCGGCGGGGGAGGTGCTGCTCCCGCTGGCCAAGCGGATCCTGGCCGACGCGGACACGGCGACCCGCGAGGTGCAGGAGCTGGTCGGCCTGCGGCGCGGGCGGGTGCGGCTCGGCGCCACGCCCAGCCTGGCCACCTCGCTCGCCCCGCCGGTGCTGCGCCGGTTCCGCGACGCCCACCCCACCGTCGACCTGCGGGTGGAGGAGAGCGGCTCGCAGGACCTCGTCCGGTACCTGCTCCGCGGCGACCTCGACCTGGCGCTGATCATCATGCCGGCGCGGGGCACCGACCCCGGGCTGCGCGCGGACCCGATCCTGCGGGAGAGCCTGGTGGTCGCCTCGGTGGAGGAACTGTCGACGGCCCCCGGCGCCGCGCAGTTGCGCGTCGACGACCTGCGCGACCAGCCGATGGTGATGTTCCGGGAGGGCTACGACCTGCGCGACGCCACCATCCAGGCCTGCCGCGAGGCCGGCTTCGAGCCGAGGATCGCCGTCGACGGCGGCGAGATGGACGCGGTGCTCAGCTTCGTCGAGGCCGGGCTGGGCGTCGCGCTGGTGCCCGGCATCGTGGTGGCCCGCCGCCCGGGCGTCCGGGTCACCCGGCTGGCCCCGCCCGGCGTGCGGCGGACCATCGCCGTCGCCCGCCGCCGCGACGTGGTGCCCACCCACGCCGGCCGGGAGCTGCGCCGGATACTCCTGGAGTACGTCCGCGACGCCACCACCGACGGCGACCTGCCCCCCGGCGTCGAGCCGCTCTGACCCGCCGCCCGCCGGCACCCGCCCTGGGCCGCTGCCCCGCCCGCGACACCGCCGGGGCCGCCGGCCCGCCGGCACCCGCCGTGGGCCGCTGACCCGCCGGCGACACCGCCGGGGCCGCCGGTCCAGGTGCGCAAGGCGGAAGGCGGAGCCCGGCCGCCGGCCCGCCTACGCTGCCGGCATGGCAAGCGGCAGCGCCGTGGTGATCGGCGCCGGCATGGGCGGCCTGCTGACCGCCCGCGCCCTCAGCGAGGCGTACGACCGGGTCACCGTCGTCGACCGCGACGTGCTGCCCGAGCGGGCGGACAGCCGCCGGGGCGTGCCGCAGGGGCGGCAGTTGCACGTCCTGCTGGCCCGGGGCCGGCAGGCGTTCGAGGAACTGCTGCCCGGCCTCGGCGCCGAGCTGACCGCGGGCGGCGTGCCCTCGGTCGACCTGCACGAACAGGTCCACTGGTACAACGACGGCCACCGGATGCGCCGCGCGCCGTCGCCGCTGCTGGGCTTCGGCGTCAGCCGCCCGCTGCTGGAACGCGTGGTCCGGCAGCGGGTCGCCGCCCTGCCCGGGGTGCGGATCCTGCCGGGCTGCGAGGCGACGGGGCTCGTCACCACCGCCGACCGCGCTCGGGTCACGGGCGTCCGGCTGCGGCCCCGCGACGGGCAGTCGCGCACCCTCGACGCCGACCTGGTGGTGGACTCCGGCGGCCGGGGGACGCGCAGCCCCGTGTGGCTGGCCGAGCTCGGCTACCGGCCGGCGCCCGAGGAACGGGTCCCGGTCGGGGTCACCTACGTCACCCGCACCTACCGGCGCGAGCCGCACCACCTGGAGGGGCTGCTCGGCGCGCTCACCAACGCCGTGCCCGGCCGCCCACGGGGCGGCATCGTCGCCGTGCAGGAGCGGGACCGGTTCGCGGTGGCGCTCAGCGGCATGTTCGGCGAGGAGCCGCCGGTCGACGACGAGGGGATGGCCGCCTTCGCCGACCACCTCGCCGCCCCGCAGATCGCCGACCTGCTGCGCACGGCGCAGCCGGCGGGCCCGCCGGTGGCGATGCGGTTCCCGGCCAGCGTACGGCGACGCTACGAGCGGCTGCGCCGCTTCCCGGCCGGCTACCTCGTGGTGGCCGACGCGCTGTGCAGCTTCAACCCGGTCTACGGGCAGGGCATGACGGTGGCCGCCCTGGAGGCGCTGCTGCTGCGCCGGCTGCTGCGGCGGCGGCCGGACCGCCTCGCCCGCGCCTTCTTCGGTGGCGCGGCCCGCCTGATCGACGCGCCGTGGTCCATCGCGGTCGGCACCGACCTGCGCTTCCCCGAGGTGCCCGGCCGGCGCTCGGCGCGGGTGCGCCTGGTCAACGCGTACGTGGCCCGGCTGCACGTCGCGGCGACCCGGGACGCGGCGCTGGGGGCGGCGTTCCTGCGGGTGCTGAACCTCGTCGACCCGCCGGCGCGGCTGCTCACCCCACCGGTGCTGCTGCGGGTGCTGCGCGGCGCGCCCGCGCCGGCGGGCTGACCGGCGGGCTCACCGGCCCTCGGCGTCGTCCATCGCGCGGTAGATCCGCTGCTCGGAGACCGGGTACGGGGTGCCCAGCGCCTGGGCGAAGACGTTCACCCGCAGCTCCTCGATCATCCAGCGGATCTGCCGGACCGCGGCCGACTGCCGGCGGCTCGGCGGCAGCGCGGCCAGCATGTCCTGGTATTCCTTCTGCACCACCGCCACCCGGTCCTGCTGCTGCTTGTCGCGCTGCGGGTTGCCGGGCAGCCGGTCCAGCCGCCGCTCGATCGCGGTGAGGTAGCGCAGCAGGTCCGGCAGGCGCGCGTACCCGGTCTCGGTGACGAAGCCGGCGTGCACCAGGCCGGTGAGCTGCGCCCGGATGTCGGCCAGCGCCGCCACCACGGCCAGGTTCTGGGTCTTGCCGAGGCGCTGCTCGACCGCGTACGCGGCGGCGAGCACCCGGCGTACCCGGTCCATGACCTCGACCACGGTGTCCACCAGGTCGGCGCGGACCCTCTCCCGCAGCGCGGCGAAGCCCTCGGCGTCCCAGGCCGGGCCGCCGGCTTCGCCGATCAGCTTGTCGATCGCCGCCCCGGCCGCGTCGGAGATCAACTGCTGCACGCCGCCGTGCGGGTTGCGGCTCAGGGCCAGCTTCGCCTCGTTGCTGAGCCGCCCCTGGAGGAACTTCGCCGGCGACGGCACGGTCAGCCGCAGCAGCCGACGGGTGCCCGCCCAGTGCGCGGCCTCCTGCTCGGCGGGGGAGTCGAAGACCTTCACCCCGACCGTCGTGCCCTCGTCCACCAGCGCCGGGTACGCGGTCACCGCGTAGCCGGCCCGGACCTGCTCGATGGTGCGCGGCAGCGTGCCGATGCCCCAGTCGGTCAGCCCCGTGCGGGCCACGTCCGGCGCGGCGGCGGCCACCACCTGGCGTACCTCCGCCTTGAGCTGGCGTTGCAGGGCCGGCAGGTCCTTGCCCTCGGCGACCGGCTTGTTCTCCTCGTCGAGCACCCGGAAGCTGACCCGCAGGTGCGCGGGCAGCCGGTCGAGGTCCCACGCGTCGCGGGGCACGGTGACGCCGGTCATCCGGCGCAGCTGCCGGGTCAGCGCGTCCAGCAGCGGCTCCTCGCCCGCCGGCATCGCGGCCAGCGCCGCGCGCGCGTAGTCCGGCACCGGGACGAAGTTGCGGCGCAGCGCCTTGGGCAGCGAGCGGATCAGCGCGACGACGAGCTCCTCGCGCAGCCCCGGCACCTGCCAGTCGAAGCTCTCGGCCGGCACCTGGTTGAGCAGCGGCAGCGGGATGTCGACGGTCACGCCGTCGGTGGGCGTGCCCGGCTCGAAGCGGTAGGTCAGCGGCAGGGTCACCCCGTCGGCCGACCACTCGTCGGGGTAGTCGGCCTCGTCGAGGCCGCCGCGGCCGGCGTTGACCAGCAGCTCCCGGGTGAAGGTGAGCAGGTCCGGCTGCTCCCGGCGGGTCTTCTTCCACCAGGCGTCGAAGTGCCGCCCGGAGACCACGTCGGCCGGGATGCGGGCGTCGTAGAAGTCGAAGACGGTCTGGTCGTCGACGAGAATGTCGCGGCGCCGGGCCCGGTTCTCCAGCTCCTCGATCTCCGTCAGCAGCCGCTGGTTGTCCCGCCAGAAGTGGTGGTGGGTCTGCCAGTCGCCCTCGACCAGGGCGTGCCGGATGAACAGCTCCCGGGACAGCGCCGGGTCGATCCGACCGAAGTTGACCTTGCGCGAGGTGACCAGCGGAATGCCGTAGAGGGTCACCTTCTCGTAGGCCATCACGGCCGCCTGCTTCTTCTCCCAGTGCGGCTCGCTGTAGCTGCGCTTCACCAGGTGCTGGGCGAGGGGCTCGACCCACTCCGGCTCGACCCGGCCGTTGACCCGGCCCCAGAGCCGGGAGGTCTCGACCAGCTCGGCCGCCATCACCCAGCGCGGCGGCTTCCTGAACAGCGCCGAGCCGGGGAAGAGCGCGAACTTCGCGCCCCGGGCGCCCAGGTACTCGTGCTTCTGCGCGTCCTTGAGCCCGACGTGGGAGAGCAGGCCGGCCAGCAGCGACTGGTGCACCTTCGGGGTGTCGATCTCCTCCGGCAGGTCCGCGCCGCCCCGGCGCCGTCCGCCGCCGTCGGCGTCCCGGGCCGCTCGCCCCTCCTCGGGCGTACGCAGGACCTGGCGCAGCTGGCTGACGATGTCCTGCCACTCGCGCACCCGCAGGTAGTTGAGGTACTCCGCCTTGCACATCCGCCGGAACGCGCTGGACGACAGCTCGCGCTGCTGCTCGCGCAGGTGCCGCCACAGGTTCAGCAGCGACACGAAGTCCGACTCGCGGTCGGTGAACCGGGCGTGCGCCTGGTCGGCCTGGGCCTGCCTGTCGGCGGGCCGCTCGCGCGGGTCCTGGATCGACAGCGCGGCGGCGATCACCATCACCTCGGTGGCGCAGCCGTTGCGCTCGCCCTCGACGACCATCCGGGCGAGCCGCGGGTCGACGGGGAGCTGGGCCAGCCGCCGGCCCAGCGGGGTGAGCCGCTTCGCCGGGTCCGGCTCCGTCGGGTCCAGCGCGCCCAGCTCGTGCAGCAGGTTGACGCCGTCGGCGATGTTGCGCCGGTCCGGCGGGTCGATGAACGGGAACGCGGCGATGTCGCCGAGCCCGATCGAGGTCATCTGGAGGATGACCGAGGCGAGGTTGGTGCGCAGGATCTCCGGGTCGGTGAACTCCGGGCGGGACAGGAAGTCCTGCTCGTCGTAGAGGCGGACGCAGATGCCGTCCGAGGTGCGCCCGCAGCGCCCCTTGCGCTGGTTGGCCGACGCCTGGGAGACCGGCTCGATCGGCAGCCGCTGCACCTTGAGCCGGCTGCTGTAGCGGGAGATGCGGGCGGTGCCCGGGTCCACCACGTACTTGATGCCGGGCACGGTGAGCGAGGTCTCCGCCACGTTGGTCGCCAGCACCACCCGGCGCCCGGAGTGCGGGGCGAAGACCCGGTGCTGCTCGGCGGTGGAGAGGCGGGCGTACAGCGGCAGGATCTCCGTGCCGCGCAGCGCCGGCTTCTTCTCCACCAGCCTGCCCAGCGCGTCGGCGGTGTCCCGGATCTCCCGCTCGCCGCTGAGGAAGACCAGGACGTCGCCCGGCCCCTCGGCGGCCAGCTCCTCGACGGCGTCGCCGATGGCCTGGATCTGGTCGCGGACGTTCTCCTCGTCGTCCCCGTCGTCCTCGCCCTCGGCCACCTCGACCAGCGGCCGGTAGCGCACCTCGACCGGGTACGTGCGCCCGGAGACCTCGACCACCGGCGCCGGGACGCCGTCGGGGTGCTCGTCGGTGGGCGGCCCGGCGAAGTGCCGGGCGAAGCGCTCGGTCTCGATGGTCGCCGAGGTGATGACCACCTTCAGGTCGGGCCGGCGGGGCAGGAGCTGCCGCAGGTAGCCGAGGATGAAGTCGATGTTCAGGCTGCGCTCGTGCGCCTCGTCGATGATCAGCGTGTCGTACTGGCGCAGCATCCGGTCGGTCTGCAACTCGGCGAGCAGGATGCCGTCGGTCATCAGCTTCACCAGGCTGCGGTCGCTCACCTGGTCGCTGAAGCGCACCTTGTAGCCGACCACGTCGCCCAGCTCCGTGCCGAGCTCCTCGGCGATCCGGTCCGCCACCGTACGCGCGGCCAGCCGGCGCGGCTGGGTGTGGCCGATCAGGCCGTTGATCCCGCGCCCCAGCTCCAGGCAGATCTTCGGCAGCTGGGTGGTCTTGCCGGAGCCGGTCTCGCCGGCCACGATCACCACCTGGTGGTCGCGGATCGCGGCGGCGATGTCGTCCTTTCGCTCGCTCACCGGCAACTGGGCCGGATACGTGACGGCCGGCACGGCGGCCCGCCGGCTCTCCAGCCGCGCCTCGGCGCGCGCCACGTCGGCGGCGATCTCGGCCAGCGCGTCGTCGCGCCGCTGCGGGTCCTTGAGCCGGCGTACGCCGTCGAGGCGCCGCTGGAGGCGGCGCTGGTCCCGGTACATCAGGGGGCGGAGGCGGCGGTGCAGCTCGCGGACGGGATCGGTCGCGGCGGGTGCGGCTGGATTCTGCATGTCGTCGCCAAGGATAGGCAGCCGGCGGCCGGAGCGCCCCCGGGTTACCGGCCCGCCCGCCCGCGCCCGCCCACCGGTGCGGGCGGGCGGGTCTAGAGTTGACCGCCGACCGACGCCGAACCACGGGGATGCGCGATGACGATGCGGGACACCGACCGGGCCCTGGTGCAGGCCGCCACGGCGGTCGCCAAGCTGCGCTGCCGCAGCGAGAACCACACCGTCGCCGCCGCCGCGCGTACCACCGACGGTCGGGTCTTCACCGGCGTGAACGTCTACCACTTCACCGGCGGCCCCTGCGCCGAGGTGGTCGCGGTCGGCGCGGCGGCCACCCAGGGCGTCACCGAGCTGGAGACCATCGTCGCGGTGGGCGACCGGGGGCGCGGGGTGATCCCGCCCTGTGGGCGCTGCCGGCAGGTGCTGCGCGACTACTTCCCCACGATTCGCGTCATCGTCGGGCCGATGGACGCGCTGCGGGTGGTGCACGTCGCCGAGCTGCTGCCGGAGACGTACGTCTGGGCCGACCACCAGGTCGACGACGGCCCGTCGCTGCCGGGGCCCCGCGCCGGCGCGGACGGCTGACGGGTCAGTCGCCGGCGGCGGCCTCCAGCATCGAGCGGGGGACCGGCACGCTCTCGAACCGCACGTTGCCCTCCGGCACCATCCAGCTCAGCACCCGCACGGCCAGCCGCCCGGCCCGCACCGCCGGGTCGTTGTGGTAGAGCTCGCGGGCCTCCTGCGGGGAGACGGAGAGCACGACGAACCCGCGCAGCCGGTCGTCGTCGGCGTCGACGAACGGGCCGGCGGCCAGGACCAGCCCCTGCTCCACCAGGCCCGCCTGGTGCGCGAGGTGCGCGTCCTGCAACCGGTCGGCCGCGTCCAGCGGCAGCTCCGGCGCGTCCGGCGGGCGCACCAGGAGCACCACGGTGTGCTGGTCGAATCGCATGCCCACACCCTAGGGCGGCGCGGGCCCCCGCCACCGGGAACCGGTACTGTCCGCCCTGGTCAGGGCCCGGCGGATCGACGATCGCGAGTTAGGCTCGGCGGGGGCGGTCAGCTAAGGTAAGGCGAACCTAAGCCCGAACGCGCAGGAGCCTCGTGACCACCCTCGCCACCCGACCGGCACCGACCGGCGGTCGGATCGGCGGCCGTGCCGGCCGCCGGGTGGCGGTCACCGTCGCCGCCGCGCTGGCGCTGCTGCTGGCCCTGCTGGCGAGCTTCGCGCTCGGCAGCCGGGCGCTCCCCGTCGACGAGGTGTGGCGCGCGCTCGTCGCCCCGGACGGCGGCGAGGCCGCCACCATCGTCCGGGAGCTGCGGATGCCGCGCACCGCCCTCGGCCTCGCCGTCGGGCTGGCGCTCGCCGTCGCCGGGGTGCTCTTCCAGGCGCTCACCCGCAACCCCCTCGCCGAGCCGCGGATCCTCGGGATCAGCGCCGGCGCCTCGTTCGGCGTGGTGCTGGCCATCTCCGTCTTCGGCGTGGGCACCCTCGCCGGGTACGTCTGGTTCGGCATCGGCGGCGCGCTCCTCGCCGGCCTGCTGGTCTTCGCCGTCGCCACCCGCGCCCGCGAGGGCGCCAGCCCGGTCACCCTCGCGCTCGTCGGCGCGGCCCTCGACGCCAGCCTCGCCTCCGTGGTGTACGCGCTGCTCAGCATCGACGCCCGCACCTTCGAGGACTACCGGTTCTGGGTGGTCGGCGGGCTGACCGGCCGGGACGTGTCGGTCGCCGTCCAGGTCACCCCGTTCGTGCTCGCCGGGCTGGCGCTGGCCGTCCTGGTCGCGCGCGGCCTGGACGCCCTCGCCCTCGGCGACGACGTGGCCCGGGGCCTCGGGCACCGGGTGGGGCTGGTCCGGCTCGGCGGCGGCGTCGCCGCCGTGCTGCTCACCGGGGCGGCCGTCGCCGCCGCCGGACCGATCGCCTTCGTCGGGCTCGCCGTGCCGCACCTGGCCCGCGCCCTGGTCGGCGCCGACCACCGCTGGACCCTGGCGGTCTCCGCGCTGCTCGGGCCCGCCCTGCTGCTCGGCGCCGACGTCGTCGGCCGGCTGGTCTCCCCGCCCGGGGAGGTGCCGGCCGGCATCGTCACCGCCCTGGTCGGCGCCCCGCTGCTGGCCTTCCTGGTCCGCCGCGCGAAGGTGGTGACGGCGTGACCGCCCCCGCCCTGGCCGCCTGGCCGATCAACCCGCTGCCGCGGGACGCGAAGGCGGTGGCCGCGTGAGCGCCCCCGCCCGCCCCACCGTCCCGCAACGCGCCGCCGGGCGGCCGGCCGGGCGTCGCGTCGTCGCCGGGCTGCCCGGGCGCTGGCTGGTGCGCGTCGGCCCGGTCAGCGTGCAGGTGCGCCGGCGCTCGGTGCTGGTCGCCGCCACGCTGGTCGTGCTGCTGCTGGTCGCCGGGGTGCTCAGCCTCTCCCTCGGCACCCCGTACGTCGCCCCGGCCGACGTGCTGCGCGCCCTCTCCGGCGTCGGCACCCCGTACGACCTGGTGGTCTTCGACCTGCGGCTGCCCCGGCTGGTGCTGGCCGCGGTGGCCGGCGCGGCCTTCGGGGTGGCCGGCACGCTGATCCAGAGCGTGGCCCGCAACCCCCTCGCCAGCCCGGACGTCGTCGGCATCACCCAGGGCGCCAGCCTCGCCGCGACGGTGGCCCTGACCGGCGGGGCCGCGGCGGTGCTCGTGGCGCCGGCGGCGCTGGTCGGCGGCCTCGTCGCCGCCGTGCTGCTGTTCGCCCTCGGCGCCCGGCACGGCCTGGCCGCCCAGCGGTTCGTGCTCGCCGGCGTGGCGGTCGCCTTCGCGCTGCGGGCCCTGACCGAGGTGGTCATGCTCACCGCCGACCCGATCGACGGGCTGCGCGCGCAGATCTGGCTGATCGGCACGCTCGCCGGCAAGGGCTGGACCGAGGCGCTCTGGATCGCCGCCACCCTGGTCGCGCTCCTGCCCGTGCTCGCCTGGGCCGGCTGGGCGCTGAACAGCACCGCCCTGGACGACGACACCGCCCGGGGGATCGGGCTGCGGCCGGTGGCCCGCCGGGTCGGCCTCGCCGGCACCGGGGTGCTGGCCGCCGCGATGGTCACCGCCCAGGTGGGCGCGGTCGACTTCGTCGCCCTGGTCGCCCCGCAACTGGCCCGCCGGCTCGTCCGCGCCGAGCGCCCCCCGCTGGTCTGCGCCGCGCTGCTCGGGGCGCTGCTGCTGGTGCTGGCCGACCTGGCCGGGCGGCGGCTCTTCGCCCCCACCCAACTGCCCGCCGGCGTGCTGACCGCCGCCATCGGCGGCCCGTACCTGATCTTCCTGCTGGTCCGTGGCCGCCGGCGGTCCTCGTGATGTCCCACCCTGGCAAGGAGGCGTGATGCTCTCCACCCGCGACCTGGTCGCCGGCTACGACGAGCGGACGGTGTTGGACGGGCTCGACCTCGACCTGCCCGCCGACGCGTTCACGGTGATCGTCGGGCCCAACGCCTGCGGCAAGTCCACCCTGCTGCGCACCATGGCCCGGCTGCTCACGCCCCGGCGGGGCGCGGTGCTGCTCGACGGCGCCGCGATCCGGGACCTGCCGACCCGCGACGTCGCCCGCCGGCTCGGCGTGCTCCCGCAGAGCCCGCTGGTGCCGGAGGGGGTCACCGTCGCCGACCTGGTCGGCCGGGGCCGGCAGCCGTACCAGCGGTGGTGGCGGCAGTGGTCCGAGGAGGACAGCGTCGCGGTCGACCGGGCCATGGCGCTCGCCGACGTGGCCGGGCTGGCCGGCCGGGCCGTGGACACCCTCTCCGGCGGCCAGCGGCAGCGCGTGTGGATCGCGATGACCCTCGCCCAGGACACCGAGGCGCTGCTGCTCGACGAGCCGACCACCTTCCTCGACCTCGCCCACCAGGTGGAGGTGCTGGACCTGCTGCACCGGCTGCGCGCCGAGCGGGGCCGCACCGTGGTCGCCGTCCTGCACGACCTCAACCAGGCCGCCCGGTACGCCGACCACCTGGTCGCGATGCGGGCCGGGGCCGTGGTGGCCGCCGGCCCACCCCGGGAGATCCTCACGGCCGACCTGGTCCGGGACGTCTTCGGGCTCGACTGCGTGGTCGTGCCCTGCCCGGTGACCGGGGCGCCCCTCGTGGTGCCCGCGCTCACCAGCCCCACGCTGGCCCGGCCGCCCGAGGCGGCCGACCCGGCTGGCTCCACTGACGCGGCCGGCTCCGTCGGTCCCGCCCCCGTGGGACTGCCGACCCCGGCAGCCCGCCCCCCGGCCGAGGACGCGCTCACCCCGCGCGCCGGCTCGTACCCCTCGAAAGGAATCTGATGCGTCGTCTCGCCGCCGCCCTCACCGCGGCGCTGGCCCTCGGCGTCGGCCTCACCGCCTGCGGTGAGAGCGACCCGGTCGCCGGCAACACCACCGGGGAGACCCGGGAGATCGTCCACGCCATGGGCACCACCAAGGTGCCGGCCGAGCCGAAGCGCGTCGTCGTGCTCGACACCGACAAGATCGACACCGCGCTCTCGCTCGGCGTCACGCCGGTCGGCGCCGCCACCGCCGGCGAGGCGAAGAGCTGGCCGACCTACTTCGGCGAGGAGAAGCTCGCCGGCATCAAGGAGGTCGGGGTGCTCACCGAGCCCGACCTGGAGGCCATCAACGCCCTCAAGCCGGACCTGATCCTGGGCAGCAAGTTCCGCCAGGAGAAGTTCTACGACGAGCTGTCCGCCATCGCGGCGACCGTGTTCACCGAGAAGGTCGGCGTCACCTGGAAGGAGAACTTCCTCCTCGACGGCAAGGCGCTCGGCAAGGAGCAGCAGGCCAAGGACCTGCTGACCGCGTACGAGACCCGGGCCAAGGACTTCGGCGCCAAGCTGGGCGACGCCGCCGACCGCAAGGTGTCCATCGTCCGCTTCATGCCGACCGAGATCCGGGTGTACGGGCCGGACTCGTTCTCCGGCATCGTCATCGGCGACACCGGCCTGGGCCGCCCCGAGCGGCAGCAGCTCACCGGCAAGGAGGACCGGCGGATGGACCGGGTCAGCCCGGAGCGGATCGGCGAGGTCGACGGCGACGTCATCTTCGTGACCGCGTACGGCGAGAAGGCCGCCGCCGAGCAGGCAAAGGTCACCGGCGGGACGCTGTGGAAGGCCCTGCCGGCGGTCAAGGCGGGCAAGGCGCACGTGGTCTCCGACGAGATCTGGATGACCGGCATCGGTGTCGGCGCCGCCAACAAGATCCTCGACGACCTGGCGAAGCACCTCACCGCCTGACCGGCCCCGCCCCGCGCTCGTTCAAGATCCGCGCAACTTCACTGAAGATGCTGCCTCTCGCAGCGTCGAGGCAACACTTGCCCTGAAGTTGCGCGGATCTTGGCGTTCCGGGTGGGTGAGTGGGGGTGTTGTGGGCGTGGCGCTCAGCGGGCGGGGGTTCTGCGGATGCGGAGGGCGTGGCGGAGCTCGACGAGGAAGCCGTCGAAGTCCTCGCGGAGCCGTTTCGCGGTCACGTGCAGCACGATCCAGTCCTCGCCGAGCAGGCGGTTGAGGCGCTGGCGGTCGCGGTGGAACTGCTCGGGATCGCCGTGCCAGATCCCGTCATACTCGACTGCGACCCGAAGCTCCGGCCATGCGAGGTCGAGGCGCGCGACGAATCGGCCGCCCCGCTCGACCACGAACTGGGTGACCGGCCTGGGCAGACCGGCCAGCACCAGCCGTACCCGGAGCCGCGACTCCTGGAACGACTCCGCCCCCAGGTCGACCAGCTCCGCCACGCGGCGCATGCGCTGCCAGCCCCGCAGCCCGAGGCGGTCGCGCGCGCTGCCCCGTAGCTCGTCGACCCGCACCGACCGCTGCCGGGCCAGCGCGTCCACCCAGGCGACCGCCTCCTCCGTCGGCAGCCACTGCGCCAGATCCCAGCAGGTGCGCAGCGGCGTGGTGACCGGAATTCCGGCGCGGAGCCGCACGTCGTCCGCGGTGGCCTCGGCGGTGTGCACGGACAGCCCGGCGACCGGCCCGAAGCGCTGCCTCGCCGGCACCAGTACATCCAGTGGCTCGGCGGCACCGACCGAGCCGACACCGTAGAGCGCCGCGGCGCTGCGGCCGGCGATCGCCGCGCCCGACGGCAACACCCACCTCGCCGCCGCCAGGCAGCGCGCGCCGTGTGAGACGGCCAACCCGGCGTCGGCGTAGACGTCGCGGAACAGCCTCCGCCACGCCTTGCTGCGCAGCTCCGCCCGGGTCAGCAGCCCTCGGGCGACGACGTCGGAGCCTTGGAAGACGCGTCCTCGCAGTTCGTGCGGGCGCCGCGGCGGAACGGACATGCGGGCCAGACTGACGGCGCTCGCCCCTTTTCGCAGCCCCGGTGGACAACCTCGCCGCGACACCGCACACCATGATCCGCGCAACTTCACTGAAGACGCGGCCTCCCAAACGGTGGAGGCAGCAGTTGCCAGGAAGTTGCGCGGATCTTGGCGTGCAGGCCCCGCGGCGGGCGGGGGAAGAGGGTGGGTCAGGCGGCGGTGGACCAGATGGCCCGGAAGGCGGCGGCCTCGCCGGCCAGCCAGCGTTCGATCTGCTCGGGCCGGGCGTCGGCGGGCATCCGGTGGGCCTCGCCCCGGCGTACGTCGACCAGGACCGGCTCGGCGTGCGGGAGCACCGCGTCCATGTGCCGGGCCATCAGGTGCAGGGTGGCGAGCACCGCCTCCGGGCTGGGCGGGGCCTCGTCGAAGTGCAGCCGGACGGCCTCGGCGCGGCCGTCGGCGTGACGTACGCCGAAGTGGGGGTTGATCTTCACGGGCAGGTCGCCGAGCATGGCGAGCGCGTCGCGGGTCTGGGCGAGGTCGACGGCCCTCGGCTCGCCGAGGGAGTGCAGCCAGGCCTTCGCGCCCGGGACGAGTGCCTCGTAGAGCGGGCGCCAGCGGGGCTTGACCACGTCGGCGACCTGGTCGAGGTGCGTGCCGCCGGTGTGGAAGGCGACGTCGGCCTTGAGCGCCTTGACGAACTGACCGTGCGGGTTGAAGCCGGAGCGGCTGGCGCGCTGCTTGCGCAGGCCCCCGACGAAGGTGGCCTTGGTCGGGCCGGTGCGGTCGACGTAGCGGGTGAAGCCGAGCAGGGTGGCGTAGGGGGTGGGTGGGGTGGAGGCGGGCGTGGTCACGGGCGTCCTCCCAGGTCAGCACCTTGTTTAGTACACACATTCTAATCGATGGGTCTGACACTTCCCAGTCCACGGCCGGGCGAAGGTGGCACAGTCCGCGCCGACGGGCATGGACGTTGGGTGAGCCGTCAGCGCGACCCCGTTGTGGTCGGGCAGCGGTGGGGTCGGCACGCCGGACGCCGAAATTCGAGCACAATCCGCATGCCCGATGGCCGGCCGAGCGGGCGGTGCGCTTCGGACCCGGAAGGAATGCGGGAGTCTATGGTGCGATGGGCAGGGTCACCGTGACCGTCAGCCCGCCACCCGGGCGCGGCTCCGCGTGGACGTCGCCGCCGTGCGCCCGAGCGATGGCCTGCACGATGGACAGGCCCAGGCCAGCGCCGGGCGCGCTGGGGGCGACGCGGTCGGCGTGGTGCCGGTGGAACGGTTCAAACAGTGCGGGGACGTCGTACTTCGGAATGACCGGGCCGGTGTTGCTCACCGACACGAAGGCGGCGTCTGCTGAGGTGCCGCAGCGCACCGAGACCCACCCGTCCGCGGGGATGTTGTACCGGATCGCGTTGTCGACGAGGTTCTGCACCAGCCGTTCGACCAGCGGCGGGCTCCCGGTCGTGGGTGCCTCCCGCGTCTCGCGGCGTACCGCCACAGCCTCCGCCGCGGTGGTGGAGACCACGTGTTCCACGATGTCCGCGAGGTCCATGTAGGAACGCTTGGTGACCTCCCGCTCGGAGCGGGCGAGCACCAGCAGCCCGTCGAGCAGACGTTCGTGGCGGGTGTTCACCTCCAGCAGGGTCTGGCCGAGCTGGCGCAGCTCGGGCGTCGGCTCGCCGCGGTAGAGGGCGACCTCCAGCAGCGACCGACTGACGGTCAACGGCGTACGCAGCTCGTGTGAGGCGTTGGCGACGAACCGCCGCTGGCCGTCGAAGGCGTGGTCGAGCCGTTCCAGCATCGTGTCGAATGCGTCGGCGAGCTGTTTCACCTCGTCCCGCGGGCCGGTCAGGGCGATCCGCTCGTGCAGGCCCCGGTCGGCGGCGGGCGCCTCGGCGATGCGTACCGCGGTCTCGGTGATCCGGTGCAGGGGGCGCAGCAGGCGTCCGGCAAGCAGCCAGCCGAACGCGGTCGCCACGAGGCCAACCACAACCAGCGCGATGGCGCCCCGGGTGAGCAGCGCGTGCAGGGCGTCGTTCCAGGTGGCCTCGGTCACCTGGTTGACCAGCGCGCCCGGCTCCCCGGGAGCGAACGGCGCAGACGTGTGGGTCGGCGTGCTCCGGTCCGCCTCCCCGGGAGCGAACGACTCAGACGTGTGATTCAGGGTCGGCGTGCTCCGGTCGGCGACGAGGACATAGGTGACGCCGAGCAGAACGAGTCCCGCGACGAGGAACAGCCCGCCGTAGACGAGTGTCAGCCGGGCACGGATGGTGATGCGGTTCATGGGATCCGGTACCCCACTCCCGGATCGGTGAGGACGACCGTGGGTTCGCCGAGTTTACGGCGCAACTTCAGGATGATCATGCGGATGGAGTGGGTGAACGGATCGGCGTTCTCGTCCCACGCCTTCTCCAGGAGCTGTTCGGCGGAGACCGGCGCGCCGTCGGCCCGCAGCAACTCGGCGAGGACGGCGAACTCCTTGCGGGACAGCGGGACGTAGTGGCCGTCCCGGTACACCTCGCGGCGGTGCGGATCGAGCCGGATGCCGGCACGCTGCAGGATCGGCGGTGCGGCCGGCCGGGCGCGGCGGCCCAGCGCCGTCACTCGCGCGGACAGTTCCGCGAAGGCGAACGGCTTCGGCAGGTAGTCGTCGGCGCCCAGGGACAGGCCGGAGACCCGGTCGGCGACGTCTGCGGCGGCGGTGAGCATCAGGACCCGGGCGTTGCCGTCCCCGGCGACCAGCGCCCGGCAGACGTCGTCGCCGTGCACCACCGGCAGGTCCCGGTCGAGAACCACCACGTCGTAGTCGTTGACGCCGATGCGTTCGAGGGCGGCGGCGCCATCGTGGACGACGTCCACCGCGTGGGCGTCCCCGCGTAGCCACTGCGCCACAGCGTCGGCGACCAGGGGCTCGTCCTCGACCAGCAAGATCCGCACCCGTCCATGGTGACACAGGGTGATGTCACCCCCGTGTCAACGAATTCGGTGACGGCCGGGAAAACCCCGCATCGCTCTACTGGCTCTGCGGCCGGGATCGGCCCGGCGCACCACCGCCGGGATCGGCCCGGCTCACAACGGCCGGGATCGGCCCGGCGCAGAGGGAGAAATCGTGCGGACAAGGACTGTCATCGTCGTCGGTGTGCTCCTGGGCACCACGGCGCTAGCCGCGTGCAGCGGGCCGGTCGGCGACCCGGTGGCGACCGCGAACAGCACCGCCAAGCCGACCACCAGCGCCTCGGCGAAGGTCGACGACAAGGAGCAGGCCCTGAGGTTCGGCCAGTGCATGCGCGACAGCGGCGTGCCGAACTTCGCCGATCCGAAGTTCAACGACGGCGGCGGCATGAGCATCGACGTGCCCGAGGGTGCCGACCCGGCCAAGGTCGACGTGGCTATGCAGAAGTGCAAGCAGTACATGCCCAACGGTGGCGAACCGCAGAAGCTCGCCCCCGAGCGGATCGAGCAGTTGCGCAAGTTCTCGCAGTGCATGCGCGACCGTGGGGTCAGGAACTTCCCGGACCCCACGGAGAACGGCATCCAGGCCAACGGCAACGACCCCGGCATGAACCCGAACGATCCGACGTTCGAGGCCGCGCAGAAGGAATGCGGCAGCAAGTACGCCCCGGCGCCCTCCGGCGAGTCCCCGGGAACCAGCGGGAGCAACGGATGATCGCCCGGCGTCTCTCGCTCAAGGCGGTTGCGGTGGCGGCGGTGCTCGCCGCCGCCGCCGTGGCCACGGTCGCCGCCCGCGGGATCGGCTCCGGCACCCAGCCCCGGCAGGCCACGAGCCTGCCGCGGCCACGTCGAAGATCACCCACCAGACGCTTGTGGACACCCAGACGCAGGCCGGCGAGCTCGGCTACGGCGATCCGGTCGAGGTCGGGGGAAAACTGCCGGGCACGCTCACCGCCCTATCCGCGCCAGGCTCGACCGTACGCCGAGGGCAGGTGATCTATCGCGTGGACAACACGCCAGTCGTCCTGCTGTACGGGCAGCTTCCGGCGTACCGGGCATTGGCGGCCGGGGTGAAGGGCGCGGATGTGAAGCAGTTCGAGCGGAACCTGTACGCCTTGGGCTACCGCGGGTTCACCGTTGACGAGTCTTTTTCGGCGTCCACGGCGACGGCGGTACGCAAGTGGCAGAAGGCACTCGGCCTGCCGAAGACGGGGACGGTCGAGCTCGGCCGCGTGTACGTCGCACCGGGTGCGGTCCGGATCGACGCGCAGAAGGTGGCGGTCGGCGACGCCACCGGGCCCGGTGTGCCGCTGTTGGCCACCACCGGGTCGCGAAAGCTGATCATGGTCGAACTGAACGTCGGCGATCAGCGCCTGGCCAAGGTGAGCAGGCCGGTGACGGTGAAACTACCGGATGGCAGGACCGTGCCCGGGAAGATCACCGGGACGCGTACGGTGATCAAGCCCGCGGAGGGCACCTCGGCCGCGAAGACCGTCATCAAGGTTACCGTCGCCGCCGACGACGAGAAGTCCCTCGCCGGCCTGGACCAGGCCACCATCGACGTCGTCTTCACCGCCTCGCAACGGGAGAACGTCCTGACGGTGCCGGTCGCCGCGCTGCTCGCCCTGTCCGAAGGCGGCTACGGCGTGCAGATCGTCGACGGCGGCACCAGCCGTGTCGTCGCGGTCAGGACCGGGCTGTTCGCGAGCGGCCGGGTGGAGATCACCGGGGACGGCCTGGCCGAGGGAATGACCGTGGGGATGCCACCATGACCGCGATCACGGCAGTTCTACCGGCCGTCGAGACGGCAGTGGACAACGTGGTCGAGCTCGACGACGTGACGAAGGCGTACCCAGGTGGTGTCGAGGCGGTCAGGGGCGTGAGCCTGGCGGTCGGCCGCGGCGAGCTGGTGGCGATCGTCGGCCCCTCGGGGTCCGGGAAGTCTACGATGCTGCACCTGATCGGAACCCTGGACCGGCCGTCCAGCGGAACGGTACGCATCGACGGCCTGGATGTGGCGGCCTTGTCGGACCGGCAGCTGTCGGCGCTGCGCGCGAACCGGATCGGGTTCGTCTTCCAGCAGTTCCACCTCGCGCCGGGGCAGTCCGCAGTGGACAATGTCGCCGACGGGCTGCTGTATTGCGGCGTGCCGGCCCGGCAGCGGCGCAGACGAGCCGAGCACGCGCTGATCAGCGTCGGCCTCGGCAACCGGCTGGGGCACCGACCACACGAGCTGTCCGGCGGCGAACGGCAGCGGGTCGCCATCGCCCGGGCGATCGTCGCCGAACCGGCACTGCTGCTGGCCGACGAGCCGACCGGCAACCTCGACTCCGCCTCCGGAGCCGGCATCATGCACCTGCTGCACGAGCTGCACGAGAGTGGGACCACGATCCTGGTGATCACACACGACCACCAGATCGCGGCGAGCCTGCCACGGCAGATCACCATGCGGGACGGGCAGGTGGTCGCATGACGCAGGTTCTGACCCCGGCCCGGCTGCGCTCCGGTGACGTGCTTCGCGTCGGTTCCGCCGGCCTGCGTACGCGGCCCCTGCGCGTCTTCCTCTCGGCGCTCGGGATCGCCATCGGCATCGCCGCGATGATCGCCGTCGTCGGGCTCTCGTCGTCGAGCCGAGCGCAGCTCGACCGGCAGCTCGCGGCGCTGGGCACCAACCTGCTCACGGTCGCCCCCGGCGAGACCATGCTCGGCGGCCGGGCGGTGCTGCCCGACGAGACAGTTGCGATGATCTCCCGGATCGGCCCGGTGACCCGGGTCGCCGCCGTCGGCCGGGTGCCCGACACGGCCGTGTACCGCAGCGATCGCATCCCGGCCGTGCAGACCGGGGGCATGTCGGTGCTCGCGGCCCACCTCGACCTGCCCGCGACGGTGGCGGCGCAGCTCGCCGGCGGGGTGTGGCTCAACGACGCGACGAGCCCCTATCCGGTCGTCGTTCTCGGTGCGTCCGCCGCGCGGCGGCTCGGCATCGGCGCCGCGGGCGAGGGCGTCCAGATCTCCGTGGGCGGGCGATGGTTCACCGTCATCGGCATCCTGCAGCCGGTGGCGCTCGCGCCCGAGCTGGATTCGGCCGCCCTCGTCGGCTGGCCCGCCGCCCGGTCGCAGCTCGCCTTCGACGGGCATCCCACCGCTGTGTACACGCGTACGCGGGACGACGCTGTGGAAGCGGTGCGGGCGGTGCTCGCCGCCACAGCGAACCCTGAGTCCCCGAACGAGGTCAAGGTCTCCCGGCCGTCCGACGCGCTCGCCGCCCGCCAGGCAACCAATCGGGCATTCACCGGGCTGCTCCTCGGGCTGGGCGCAGTGGCGCTACTCGTCGGCGGCGTCGGCGTCGCCAACACAATGGTGATCTCGGTCCTCGAACGCCGTGCTGAGATCGGCCTGCGCCGCTCGCTCGGCGCCACGCGCGGCCACATTCTGCTCCAGTTCCTCGCCGAGTCGCTGCTGCTCGCCACGCTCGGCGGTCTAGGCGGTGTCCTTCTCGGCATCGCGGTCACCAGCCTGTACGCGACGACGCAGCAGTGGCCAGCGGTGGTCCCGGCGTGGGCGACGCTCGGTGGCGTGGCCGCCACTGTGCTGATCGGGGCGATCGCCGGTCTCTACCCGGCGATCCGCGCCGCCCGGCTCTCGCCCACCCAGGCCCTCGCCGCCCCGTGACTCGCGATGGACGAGTGCGGGGTGCTCCCGGAGGCCATCCGGCGGAGGCACGCCAGCGGCTCGTGCGCGAGCACCTCGCCGAGTTCGCCGTCGAGGCCGACCCGCAGGCCTTCCACTGCTGGTGGCGGCTGCCCGATTCGTGGCGGGCCGACACCTTCGTCACGGCCGCCGCCCGTCGTGGCATCGCGGTCACCCCCGTCGCGGCCTTCACCGTCGTCGTGGCCCACGCACCCAACGCCGTCCGTCTCGCCCTGTCCGCACCACCGCCCGGCACCTCGCCGCGGCGCTGGCGACTCTCGCCGCGCTGGCCCGGAGCGTCCCGAGGACACCGAGGTCGAGTAGGGGCGTGTGGTGGTGCCTACAGCTGGCCGACCGAGGTGATCCGGACGACCGCCGCACCCGCCTCGTCGGAGGCGGCGAGGTCGACCTCGGCGCTGATGCCCCAGTCGTGGTCGTCGTCGGGGTCGTCCAGGATCTGCCGTACCGTCCACCGGTCCCGGCCCTGCTCGATCATGAGCAGCGCCGGGCCGCGCGCGTCCGGCCCGGTCCCGATCGCGTCGTAGGAGTCGAAGTACGGCTCCAGCGCGTCGGCCCAGGCGTCCGCGTCCCAGCCGTCCGCCGCGTCCAGCTCGCCGAGCAGGTCCCAGCGGCGCAGCGCGGCCAGCTCGACCCGGCGGAACAGGGCGTTGCGCACCAGCACCCGGAAGGCGCGCGCGTTGCGGGTGACCGCCGGCGGCCGGTCGGCCAGGGACGAGGCGACCTCCGCCACGTCGGACGGGTTGCGCAGCCGCTCCCACTCGTCGATGAGGCTGGAGTCGACCTGGCGGACCAGCTCGCCGAGCCACTCGATCAGGTCGACCAGCTCGTCGGTCTTGGCGTCCTCGGGGACGGTCTGCCGCAGCGTCTTGTACGCGTCGGCGAGATAGCGCAGCACCAGGCCCTCGGAGCGGGACAGGCCGTAGAACTGCACGTACTCGGTGAAGGTCATCGCCCGCTCGTACATGTCCCGGACGACGGACTTGGGGGAGAGCTGGTGGTCGGCGACCCACGGGTGCCCCTGCCGGTACATCTCGTACGCCGACTCCAGCAGCTCGGCGAGGGGCTTGGGCCAGGTCACCTCGTCGAGCAGTTCGAGGCGTGCCTCGTACTCGATGCCCTCGGCCTTCATCGCGGCGACCGCCTCGCCGCGGGCCTTGAACTGCTGCGCGGAGAGCACCTGACGCGGGTCGTCGAGGATCGACTCGATCACGGAGAGCACGTCGAGGGCGTAGGAGGGGGACTCGACGTCGAGCAGCTCGATCGCGGCGAGGGCCAGCGGCGACAGCGGTTGGTTGAGGGCGAAGTCGAGCTGGAGGTCGACGGTGAGGCGGACCCGCCGGCCCGTCTCGTCCGGCTCGGCGAGCTGCTCGACGACCCCGCCGGCGCGCAGCGCCCGGTAGATGGCGATGGCCCGTCGGATGTGCCGGCGCTGGGCGGCCCGGTCCTCGTGGTTGTCGGTGAGCAGGTGCCGCATCGCGGCGAACGCGTCGCCGGGGCGGCCGATGACGTTGAGCAGCATCGAGTGGCTGACCTGGAAGCTGGACGTGAGCGGCTCCGGCTCCGCCTCGACCAGGCGCTCGAAGGTGGGCTGGCCCCAGCCGACCGAGCCCTCCGGCGGCTTCTTGCGCACCACCTTGCGCCGCTTCTTCGGGTCGTCGCCCGCCTTGGCGAGGGCCTTCTCGTTCTCGATGACGTGCTCGGGGGCCTGCACGACCACCCGGCCGATGGTGTCGAAGCCGGCCCGGCCGGCCCGCCCGGCGATCTGGTGGAACTCGCGGGCCTTGAGCAGCCGGGTGCGGGTGCCGTCGTACTTGCTCAGGCCGGTGAAGAGCACGGTGCGGATGGGCACGTTGATCCCGACGCCGAGGGTGTCGGTGCCGCAGATGACCTTGAGCAGCCCGGCCTGGGCGAGGGTCTCCACCAGCCGGCGGTACTTGGGCAGCATGCCGGCGTGGTGCACGCCGATGCCGTGCCGCACCAGCCGGGACAGCGTCTTGCCGAAGCCGGAGGTGAACCGGAAGTTCCCGATCGCCTGGGCGATCATGTCCTTCTCGGCCCGGGTGCAGACGTTGACGCTCATCAGGGCCTGGGCGCGCTCCAGGGCGGCGGCCTGGGTGAAGTGCACGACGTACACCGGGGCCTGCCGGGTCTCCAGCAGCTCCTCCAGGGTCTCGTGCAGCGGCGTCATCGCGTACGAGAAGATCAGCGGGACCGGCCGCTCGGCCGAGCGGACGACGGCGGTCGGCCGGCCGGTGCGCCGGGTCAGGTCGTCGACGAAGCGGGTGGTGTCGCCAAGCGTCGCGGACATCAGGACGAACTGCGCCTGCGGCAGCTCGATCAGCGGCACCTGCCAGGCCCAGCCCCGGTCCGGCTCGGCGTAGAAGTGGAACTCGTCCATGATCACCTGGCCGACGTCGGCGCGGGCGCCCTCGCGCAGCGCGAGGTTGGCCAGGATCTCGGCGGTGCAGCAGATGATCGGGGCGTCGGCGTTGACGCTGGCGTCGCCGGTCAGCATGCCGACGTTGTCGGCGCCGAACACCTCGCAGAGGGCGAAGAACTTCTCCGACACCAGCGCCTTGATCGGCGCGGTGTAGAAGGTCGTCCGGTCGTCGGCCAGGGCCGCGAAGTGCGCCGCGATCGCGACCAGGCTCTTGCCGGAGCCGGTCGGCGTATTCATGATCACGTTGGCGCCGGAGACGATCTCGATGACCGCCTCCTCCTGGTGGGGGTAGAGGTCGAGGCCGCGCTCCTTCGCCCAGCCGGCGAACGCGTCGAAGAGGGTGTCGGGGTCGGCGCTTGTCGGCAGCGCGGCGGTGAGCGTCATAGCGGGTCCCATGGTGCCTGGATCATGCCCCTGCGCGCCAACCGGCCCCGCAAGCCAGGCGTCCGGAAGGGCCCCTCGGGCATCGGAATCCGCGAGCCCCTCCGCTCACGACCGGCGGTAGATCAGGTCGAAGATGGGGCGGCCGGCGGTCAGGGCCCGGCGTTCGAACTTCGTGACCGGGCGGTGCGGCGGGCGGGGCGCGAAGCCGTCGTGCGCGTTGGCCAGCCCCAGGTCGGCGTCCAGGATCTGGCGCATCGCCTCGGCGTACTCGGCCCAGTCGGTCGCGCAGTGCAGGGTGCCGCCGGGCGCCAGCCGGGAGCGCAGCAGCGCGACGTGGGCGGGCTGGATGATGCGCCGCTTGTGGTGGCGGGACTTGGGCCACGGGTCGGGGAAGAAGACGTGCACCGCGTCCAGCGCCGCCTCCGGCAGGCCCGCCACCAGGTCCAGGGCGTCGCCGTCGGCCACCCGCACGTTGCGCAGGCCGCGCCGGTCCACCAGGTCCAGCAGGTTGGCGATTCCGGGCGTGTGCACCTCGACCGCCAGATAGTCTCGATCCGGGTCGGCGGCGGCCATCGCGGCGGTGGTGTCGCCCATCCCGGAGCCGATCTCCAGCACCACCGGGGCCCGCCGGCCGAACAGGCCGACGAGGTCCACCGGCGTGCCGGGCTCGTCCGGCACGCGCAGGCCGTGGACCGGCCAGAGCCGGTCCAGCGCCTCCGTCTGGCGGCTGCTCATCCGGCCGCGGCGCGGATGGAAGGTGCGGATGGCCCGGGTGGCGGGCGGCGCGGGCGCGGGCGCGGCGGCGGCGAAGTCGGTGGAGGTCACAACGACCCGAGCGTACGCGACGGTCGCCCCGGATCGGATGTGATGTTCGCCCGGGGATGAGAGGATCCATCCGTACGGCAGGCCGGGTGTCTGGTGTTGCCCGGCACTGCCCCAACGCGCCGGGAGGGGGCGTCGTGTCGGTGCACCGCCTCGGTCTCGCGCTGGCTATCGCGTCCGCGCTCGTCGGCCCGCTGCTTCCGCCCGCACCCGTCGAGGCCGCCCCGCCCGACACCGCCCCGCGCGCCGCCGCCCGCCCGGCCGTGTCCGCCCTGCCCGGCGCCGCCCCGCGCGCCGCCATCCGCCCGGCCGAGTCCGCCCTGTCCGGCACCGCCGGTCGCCTGCCGGCCGAGGCCGCCCTTCCGGCTGCCGCCCCAGGGGTCGACACCGCCCCGCGTGCCGTGGCCCTCGGCGGTCGGGTCGGCGTTCCGGTCGCCGCCGTGTGGCGGGCGGAGCCCGCGCCGGTGGGCGCGCCCCAACCCACGCCGCCGGAGCCCGCCGTCTTCGTGGAGGTCAGCCCGAGCACCGTGGAGCCGGGCTTCCTGGTCGGCATCCGGGCCAGTTGCCGGGACAACTCGATCCCCGCGACGGTGGTCTCGGACGCGTTCGGCCGGGTGCAGGTGCAGCCGCAGCGCGGGCTGCTGACCGCCACGCCGATGGTGCGGGAACGCACCCGGCCCGGGAACTACCGGATCAAGCTGGAGTGCCGCGACGGCGAGACCGCCTCGACCATGCTCCAGGTGGTCAAGGCGGTGAAGCCCAGTCGCGGCCCGGCGACGGGCTTCGGCGGCGGCGCCGGGGGGTTCACGGGAGGTCTGCTGCTGCCCGGCGGCATCGCGTTGACCGTCACCGGCATCGTCCTGGCGGTGCTCGCCGCGCGCCGGCCCCGCTCCGCCCGCGGCGTCGCCCGACGGTAGCCCGTCATGGCCGCCACGCCCGCCCCGAAGCCGGCCGCCGTCGCGGCCCGGCGCCGGCCGCCGCCCGGCCGCCGCCCCTGGTCGGTGCCGCTGGCCGTGGTGCTGGTGCTGCTCGGGGTCTTCGTCACCGGTGCCGGGCTCGGGCGTACGGCCGGGCCGTTCGACTGGGCCGCCGGCGCGGGGGAGCCGCGCCAGGCCGCCGGTGGGAACGGCGCGCTGTCGGCCAGCC
Organism: Micromonospora sp. NPDC004336; assembly: GCF_053602615.1. NCBI lineage: Bacteria > Bacillati > Actinomycetota > Actinomycetes > Micromonosporales > Micromonosporaceae > Micromonospora > Micromonospora sp. NPDC004336. Next base: position 11,024 of record NZ_JBSGDY010000019.1, on the reverse strand, counting down.
GGCCGGTGCGGCTGTCGATCCCCTCGATCGAGGTGGCCGCGCCGGTGGCGCCCGTGGGCCAGGCCCGGGACGGGTCCATCGCCGTCCCGCCCCTGGACCGGGCCGACGAGACCGGCTGGTACGACCGGGGCCCGACCCCCGGGGAGCCGGGCCCGGCGGTGATCGTGGGGCACGTGGACACCAAGCGCGGCCCGTCGGTCTTCTACGACCTGCGCAAGCTCCGCCCCGGTGACACGGTCGAGGTGACCCGGGCGGACCGCTCGGTCGTGGTCTTCCGCGTCGACTCGGTGGAGCACTTCCCCAAGGACCGGCTGCCCGCGGAGCGGGTCTACGGCGACGAGGGCCCGCCGGGCCTGCGCCTGATCACCTGCGGCGGCGACTGGCTCGGCGGCCGGACCGGCTACGCCGACAACGTCATCGCCTTCGCCACCATGCTCTCCTCCCGCCCCGCCTGACGCCCGGCTGCGGTCGGGGATGGCCGCCTGACGCCCGGCTGCGGTCGGGGACGGCCGCCTGGAGCCCGGCTGCGGTCGGGGATGGCCGCCTGACGCCCGGCAGCGGTCGGGGACGGCCGCCTGACGCCCGGCAGCGGTCAGGGATGGCCGCCTGACGCCCGGCAGCGGTCGGGGACGACCGCCTGGAGCCCGGCTGCGGTCAGGGACGGCCGCCGGAAGCCAGGCTGCCGTCAGGGGCGCGGTGCGACCTGCTGGACGACCGCTCCCGTCAGGGGCGCGGTGCGACCTGCTGGACGACCTCGAACTCCAGCAGGGTGGCGCCGGAGGCGACCGGGGGACGCTTCTCGCCCGACCCGGCGTGGGCGGCGCGGGAGGGGCCGGCGGCCCAGGCCTGGTAGGCCTCCTCGCTCTCCCACCGGGTGTAGACGAAGTAGCGGTTCTCGCCGGCGACCGGGCGGAGCAGCTCGAAGCCGAGGAATCCGGGGGAGTTCTCCACCGCGCCGGCCCGGGCGGCGAATCGCTTCTCCAGCTCCTCGCCCGCGCCGGGAGGGACGTCGATCGCGTTGATCTTCACGACTGCCATGGCTCCACCCTAGTCACGCCGCCGGGGGTCAGAACGACTCGACCGCCGGAACCAGCTCGGCGTCGACCACGATCGGGGCGTGGTCGGACGGGCCCTTGCCCTTGCGGGCCTCCCGGTCCACGTACGCCGAGCGGACCGCCCTGGCGAACGGCGCCGACGCGTACACCAGGTCGATCCGCATGCCCTTGTTCTGGTGGAACATCCCGGCCCGGTAGTCCCAGTAGGTGAACGGGTGCGGGCCCTTCATCGGCGTGGGCACCACGTCGGAGAGGCCGAGGTCGCGCAGCTCCGCCAGGGCCGCCCGCTCGGCCGGCGTGACGTGGGTGGAGTGCGTGAACACCTTCGGGTCCCAGACGTCGGCGTCGGTGGGCGCCACGTTGAAGTCCCCGCAGACCGCCACCGGCAGCCCGCCCGCCAGCTCCGTCTCGAGGGCGTCCCGCAGCGCCGCGAACCAGGCCAGCTTGTAGGTGTAGTGCGGGTCGTCGGGTGCGCGGCCGTTCGGCACGTACACCGACCAGACCCGCACCCCGGCGCAGGTGGCGGAGATGGCCCGGGCCTCCGGCTCGGGGAACCCCGGCTCGTCGGGGAACCCCACCACCACGTCGGCCAGGCCGACCCGGGACAGGATGGCCACGCCGTTCCACCGGCCGTCACTGTGGCTGGCCACCGTGTAGCCCAGCTCGCCCACCTCGGCCACCGGGAACGCCCCGTCCGGGCACTTCGTCTCCTGCAGGCAGACGACGTCCGGCCCGGTGCCCGCCAGCCACTCCAGCAGCCGGGGCAGGCGGGCCTTCACCGAGTTCACGTTCCAGGTCGCCAGGCGCATGGCTCAAGCCTGCCCCATCCGCGCCCGCGCCGCCGCGTCAGGCGCCCGGGGTGTCGCCCGGGCGGGTCTGCTCGGCCAGGAACCGCTCCAGCTCGGCCCCCAGCTCGTCGGCGGTGGGCAGCGGCCCGGCCTCGGGCGCGAGCAGGCTCCGCTCGCCCCGGCCGCGCGCGAACGCGTCGTACTGCTCCTCCAGGGCCTGCACGAGCTGGGCGGCCTCGTCGGTCTGCGCGACCTGGCGGTCGATCTCCAGCCGGACCACGTCGGCGGCGGAGCGCAGCCCGTCGCGGGGCAGCAGCAGCCCGGTGCTGCGGGACACGGAGGCGAGCAGCACCTCGGCGGCGGCCGGGTACTCGGTCTGCGCCACGTAGTGCGGCACGTGGGCGGCGAAGCCGAGGGCGTCGCGGCCCAACTCGCCGAGGCGGAACTCCAGCAAATGCCCGACGCTGCCCGGCACCTGGACCCGCTGCAACCACGGCTCGTAGCCGGCGATCAGCTCGCGCCGGGTCGCGTGGGCGGTCACCCCGGCGGGCCGGGTGTGCGGCACGGCCATCGGGATCGCGTTGAGCCCCACGGTGAGCCGGACGTCCAGCCGCGTGGCGAGCGCGCCGACGGCGGCCACGAAGCGCTCCCACTGCAGGTCCGGCTCGGGGCCGGTGAGCAGCAGGAAGGGCGTCTCGTCGTCGTCGCGCAGCAGGTGCAGCTCAAGCGCCGGGGCGTCGTACGACTCCCAGCGGTCCTCGACGAAGGTCATCACCGGCCGGCGGGACCGGTAGTCGAAGAGCTGGTCGACGTCGAACCGGGCGATCGGGCGGGACTCCAGCGAGGTGAGCAGCTGTTCCCTGGCCAGTCGGGTGGCGCTGCCGGCGTCGACGAACCCGGTGAGGGCCTGGATCAGGACGGGCTGACCGAGGTCGGGCAGCTCGTCGGTGAGTTCGTAGAGCTCGTGTGGGTCGAGCACCGGTGCGGACCTCCCTGGTCGTGCGTACGGGTCGCCGCGCGGGGACGGCACCCGTTCGGGGAACGTACGCGCCATCCTCGTGCATTCCTGCCGGCGGCCTCGCGGGGGTCGCCGGGCCGATCGGCAATCGGGGCGTTTCCCCGCAACTCCACCGTCGGCCGTCGAGCGGTGGCCGTCAGGGTGACCAGCGTATCGGCCGGAAGGGCGAGTTTGTGGATCATGGGCGCCGGGGCGGCGCTACGTCCACCTTCCGTGCGCCGAGGGGCGCCCCGGATCGGGCTGCGAGGTCTGACCGGTCCGCGAGGTACGTCCCGCCGGGTCCGCGGATCGGGTGGACCGTCCGGCCGGCGGGGACGGTTTCGTGAAAAATGCCACGACATCACCCCGGGTGATCGGAGTTTGCGTCTGCCTAGCCTCGGCTGATGCGTGACGACCGCACCCTCGACCACCAGATCACCCCCGGTGACCCGATCGACCGTTCGGACGATACCCCCTCAGACGACCGGCCGGCCGGTCTCCGCTCGGCCGGGGCGTACGCCCGGCTGCTGCTGGCCGGGCCCGTCCGGGCCCGGGTCGCCCTCGCCACCGGCGTGCTGTGCTGCCTCAGCCTCACCGCCGTCGCCCAGGGTGGCCGGGACGACTCCGGCGACGCGGCCCCCGTCGCCGCCCCCTCCGCGCTCGCCGAGCGCGCCGAGCCGGGCCCGGCCTCCCGCGACCGGGAACGCCTCCCGGTGTCCGCCCCCGCCAGCCCGACCCCCGCCGCCGACCCGGACACCACCACCCCCGCCCCGAAGAAGACCAAGCGCAAGCCCGTCGACCCCGCCCCCGTGGCCGGTCTCGACAACGCCCAGATGGAGAACGCCGAGGTCATCGTGCGGACGGGCCGCAAGATGGGGATGCCCCGGCGGGCGCTCGTGATCGCCGTCGCCACCGCGATGCAGGAGAGCAACCTCTACAACGTCGCCAGCGGCGTGCTCCCCGAGTCGCAGAACTACCCGCACCAGGGCATCGGCTGGGACCACGACTCGGTCGGGCTGTTCCAGCAGCGCTCCAGCAGCGGCTGGGGCGAGGTGGGCCAGCTGATGGACCCGGCGTTCGCCACCCGGCAGTTCCTCTCCGCCCTGGCCGAGGTGCCCGGCTGGCAGCAGATGCGGCTGACCGACGCCGCCCAGGCGGTGCAGATCTCCGCCTACCCGGAGCACTACGCCAAGCACGAGTGGCGGGCCGCGGAGGTCGTCGAGGCGATCGTGGAGGCGGGGCAGTAGTCTTCCTTCGACCACAGTGGACGGTTGCTCTTCGGGCGTACGGGGTACAGAGGTTGTCGCCCCGAGGTACACATGGAAGAGGCACCACCGACTGGAGGACGACATGTCTCTGATGCAGCGGCTCAGCACCTTCCTGCGCTCGCCCAAGGGCCAGCAGCTGGTCGACCGCGGCCGGCGCGAGCTGGCCAAGCCCGGCACCCAGCAGAAGCTGAAGGGCCTCGCCGCCAAGCTCCAGAACCGCCGCTGATCCCCCTCGACGATCTCCGACCCCCGGGAGACCCCGTGACCGATCCCGCGCCCACCGACGGCCAGCCGCTCCCGCCCGCCGCGGGAGCGTCCCAGCCGCCGGCGGTGGTGCCCGCGCCCCCGCAGGACGTGCCGGAGGCGCCGCCGCTCAAGCTCTGGGACCGGATGCGGGAGGACCCGCAGTACGCCCCGGAGCATCTCGCCCTGGAGGCCGTGCGCCGGCTGGGGCCGGAGGCGGCGCAGTGGGCCGCGCGGGCCCGGGCCGAGCAGCCCGGGGCCTCCGTCGAGGTGCTGGCCGAACAGGCCGTACGCAAGTTCGTCAACCACGCCCGGCTCTCCGGCGCCGTCTCGGGCGCCGCCGGGCTGCCCGGCGCCGTGATCGACGTGGGGGTGCTGGCCTGGACCCAGGCCCGGATGGTGCTGCACGTCGCCGCCGCGTACGGCGTCGACCCGACGCACGCCGACCGGGCCACCGACCTGCTCGTGCTGCAGAAGGTGCACAAGGTCGCCGAGAGCGCCCGGCTCGCGCTGGGGGTGGCCGCCGGCCGGGAGCGCGCGGGCGCCCTGTTCGGCAGCGGCGGGCAGAACCCGCTCGGCAAGGTGATGCTGCGCCTGGGCGTACGGCTGGCCCAGATGGCCGGCGTGCGCGCGGCGAAGCGCGTCTTCGCCAAGGTGGTGCCCGGCGCGGCGATCATCCTCGGCACCTGGGCCAACTCGTCGGCCACCAAGGACCTGGCCGGGCGCTCCCGCGCGCTCTACCGCCAGCACGGCAACCCCGGCGTCCCGGAGCCCCGCCGGCCCTGACCTGTTCGGGGACCGCCGGCCGCTGGTCGGGGGCGCAACGGCCCCGAGCTGTTCGGGGGGCGCCGGCCCGAGCTGTCCGGGGGGACCCGCCGGCCGCTGTCCGGGGACGCGCCGGCCCTCGGGCCGGGCGACACCCCCCGGGGGTGGCCGGGTTGTCGGTGGGTCAGGAGCGCAGGCCCGAGGCGCGCCAGGCCACCTCGGCCAGCCGGTCCTGGCCGGCGGCGTTGGGGTGGAACCAGTCCAGCGGGTTGACCAGGTCCAGCCCGAAGCGCACCCGGTGCACGGCCCCGCCGTCGTAGCGGCAGCGCGAGCCGTACGCCCGGCACGCGGCGGCGAGCTGGGCGTTGTAGTCGTCGATCCGCTCCCGGACGGCCGCGCGGCGCGCCCGGTCCAGCGGATCCGTCGACTCCGGGTCGGCCAGCAGCGCCGGGCAGACGCCCCGCTTCCAGGCCCGCACCGCCCGCCTGTCGGTGTGCCCGACCTCCCAGAGGCGGTACAGGTCCGGGACGCTCACCACCAGCACCCGCGCCTTCGGCCGGCCCTGCCGCAGCACCCGCAGGCCGCGGTCCACGTCGGCCCGGAACCGCGTCACGGGGGTCATCGCCTCGATGCCGCCCCGGCACACGTCGTTGGCGCCGATCAGCACGGTCACGTGGTCGACGCGGTCGCGTACCGCCTGCTGGGCCTGCCCCTCCAGCGACGCGGCGCGCGCGCCAGGACGGGCGTGGTTGTGGGCCCGGCTGCGGATGGCGGGGGTGCGGTCGAGCAGCCGGCGGTAGACGCTGTTCACGCGCAGCCCGTCGCCGGTGGACCAGGAGTTGCGCTGGCACGAGGTGAGCGCCAGGCAGGAGCCGAAGCCGGTGGTGATCGAGTCGCCGAGCGCCGCGATGCCGCCGCCCGCGCCGGGCGACGGCGTCTCGCGCGGCGGGCGGGAGCCCGGCTCCCCGCCGCCCTCGCAGGCGAGCGCGACCAGTGCCAGCAGGCAGGCGACGGCGGTGACCCAGCGTCGAGGCATCTCTTCCCCAGTCCCGCAGCGGAGAGCAACAGCGCGGTAACTCTACGCGTGGGGTGGGGTGGCGCCGCCCGCTGCTGTCGGCAATACGGCAGACGCCTGGCCCGAGGTGCCTTCCGCGTGCTAACGCCCCCGGGCCCGGCAGCGGGCCGGCAGCGCACCGGCAGCGGGCCGGCAGCGGGTCGGTCAGCGGGTCGGTCAGCGGGCCGGGCGCCACGGCGGGCGCTGGCCGTGCAGCCACCAGTGCAGCCCCCGGGTGATCCGGGGCAGCACCAGGTAGGTCATCAGGGGAGTCAGCGTGAGGGTCATCAGCAGCACCCGGGCCGCCAGCGGCACCTCGGGAAGGAAACGACTGGTCAGCAGCGTCGCGGTGAGGCTGAGCGGGAAGAAGGCCAGCCAGATCGTCACGGCCTGCTTCCAGCGCGGCGGCGAGGGCGGCGGGACGGTCGGCTCGGCGCTGACCGGCACTGTCTCGACGAGCTGCTCGCGCGGCGGGTCGAACCAGCCCTCGATGCCGGTGCGCCGCTCCACTCGGGTGTGCTCGACGATGCCCTGCGCCGACGAGAGCCACCAGTGCCGCTGCGGCGACTCCTCCCACCGGCGCAGCGTCTCGTGGTCGGCGAAGCGGTAGATGATGTGCCACTCCCCGGAGCCGGGCGCGGTGCGTACCCAGCCGGACCCGAGGAACCCCGGGAACGCCTCGGCCAGCGCGGTGCCCGCCCGCATCCAGGCCACCATCTCGCTGGTCCGGGCGGGGTCGGTGCGGCGCGCGACGGCGACGGTCACCGGCAGCGCGTGGGTCGTGGTCATGCCGACCATCCTCCCCGGCGGGAGCCGGATCGGTCGGTTCGCGGCGCACCGGTGTAACGCAACGCACCGGGGGCGACGGCCGCCACCGCCGGCGGTGGCGGGTTAAGCGGGCCGATCGGGGGTAGGTCGGTGCAATGACGAGATCGCAGCCCCGGCGCGCCCGTGGCACGGTCGGCCACGCCTACAGCGCGCTCAACATGCGCCTCCTGCTCGCCGGGTTCGGCCTGGTGACCATGACCGTCTTCGCGGTGCTGGCGTTCCGTGCCGACCTGGTGTGGCTGGGGGTCCTCTGCGTGGTCTTCGCGGTGGTCGCCGTGGTCGACCTGGTGATCATCCAGCGCCGCCGCGCCGCCCGCCGCCGGGAGGAGCCGGGCGCGCGCCACTCACTCTTCGAGTGACAGGAGTACGAGATGCCCATCGCGACCACCAACCCCGCCACCGGACAGGTGCTCAAGAGCTACGACCCGATGTCGGAGGAGCAGATCGACGCCGCCATCGGCCGCGCCGACCTGGCGTACCGGCAACTGCGCGGCACCACGGTCGCGCAGCGAGGGCGGTGGCTGACCGCGGCGGCGGACCTGCTGGAGGCCGAGCGCGACGAGACCGCCCGGCTGATGACCACCGAGATGGGCAAGACGTACGCCTCGGCCCAGGCGGAGGTCACCAAGTGCGCCGCCGCCTGCCGCTTCTACGCGGCGAAGGCACCCGAGTTCCTCGCCGACGAGCCCGCCGACGCGGGAGCGGTCAAGGCCACCCGGGCCTTCGTCCGCTACCAGCCGATCGGGCCGGTGCTGGCGGTGATGCCGTGGAACTTCCCGCTGTGGCAGGTGCTGCGCTTCGCCGCGCCGGCCCTGATGGCCGGCAACACCGGCCTGCTCAAGCACGCCTCCAACGTGCCGCAGACCGCGCTGCTGCTGGAGGACCTGTTCCGTCGTGCCGGCTTCCCGGAGGGGGCCTTCACGACGCTGCTCGTCGGCTCCGCCGAGGTCGACCGGGTGCTCAGCGACCCCCGGGTACGCGCCGCCACGCTGACCGGCAGCGAGGGCGCGGGCCGCTCGATCGCCCAGATCGCCGGGCGGGAACTGAAGAAGACGGTGCTGGAACTCGGCGGCAGCGACCCGTTCGTGGTGATGCCGTCGGCCGATCTCGACCGGGCCGCCGAGGTCGCCACCACCGCCCGCTGCCAGAACAACGGCCAGTCCTGCATCGCCGCCAAGCGGTTCATCGTGCACGCCGACGTCTTCGACGCCTTCGCCGAGAAGTTCGCCGCGAACATGTCGGCCCTGCGGGTCGGCGACCCGATGGACCCCGACACCGACGTCGGCCCGCTGGCCAGCGAGGGCGGCCGCGACGAGATCCACGCCCAGGTGCGGGACGCGGTCGACAGGGGCGCCACCGTGCTCTGCGGCGGCGAGCCGCCCGCCGGCCCCGGCTGGTACTACCCGCCGACCGTGGTCACCGACCTGCGACCGGAGATGCGGATGTGGTCCGAGGAGGTCTTCGGGCCCGTCGCCGGCCTCTACCGGGTGTCGTCGTACGAAGAGGCGATCGAGGTGGCCAACGGCACCGCCTTCGGGCTGGGCTCGAACGCCTGGACGCGGGACCCCGCCGAGCAGGAGCGCTTCGCCACCGACCTGGACGCCGGCAACGTCTTCGTCAACGGGATGACGACGTCCTACCCCGAGCTGCCCTTCGGCGGGGTGAAGAACTCCGGCCACGGCCGGGAGCTCTCCGCGCTGGGCATGCGGGAGTTCTGCAACACCAAGACCGTCTGGGTGGGCGAGGGGGCCGCCTCGGCCGGCGCGGGCGCGCACGCGGAGTAGTCCGCCTCCGTCCGTCGGCGTAGCCGGGCGCCGTCATGGGTAGGGAGAGACGCCATGACGGTGTTCGGCTTCCACGCGTCCCACGAGCAGATCCATCCCCGCGCCCTGCTGGACGCGGTGGTCCACGCCGAGCGGGCGGGCTTCGACGCCGCCATGTCCTCGGACCACTTCTCGCCCTGGAGCGAGCGGCAGGGCCAGTCCGGCTTCGCCTGGTCGTGGCTCGGCGCCGCGCTCCAGGCCACCAACCTGTCCTTCGGGGTGGTCAACGCGCCCGGCCAGCGCTATCACCCGGCGATCATCGCGCAGGCCATCGGCACCCTCGCGGCGATGTACCCGGGCCGGTTCTGGGCCGCCCTGGGCACCGGCGAGGCGAGCAACGAACACATCACCGGCGACGGCTGGCCGCGCAAGGACGTGCGTACCGCCCGGCTGCGCGAGTGCGTGGACGTGATCCGCGCGCTGCTGGCCGGCGAGGAGGTCAGCCACGACGGTCTGGTCCGGGTCGACCGGGCGAAGCTGTGGACCCGGCCGGAGCAGCCGCCGGCGCTGATCGGCGCGGCGGTGAGCGTCGCCACCGCCCGCTGGTGCGCCGAGTGGGCCGACGGTCTGATCACCGTGAACGCCCCGACCGCGCACCTGCGGCAGATGATCGACGCGTACCGGGACGCCGGCGGGCGCGGGCCGCTGCACCTGCAGGTGCACGTGAGCTGGGCGCCGGAGCAGGCCGAGGCCGAGCGGATCGCGTACGACCAGTGGCGCAGCAACGTCTTCACGCCGCCGGTCTGCTGGGACCTGGAGACCCCGGAACACTTCGACGTGGTCTCGCGGGACGTGCCGATGGAGAGGGTCCACGACGTCGTGAACGTCTCCGCCGACCTCGGGCGGCACGTCGGCTGGCTGGAGGAGTACCTGGAGCTCGGCTTCGACCAGATCGCCCTGCACCACGTCGGGCAGGAACAGCGGGCCTTCATCGACACGTTCGGCGCGGAGGTGCTGCCGAAGCTGCGCAGCGCCGGCTGAGCGGTGCCAGGGTCGGGCGGCCCGGGTCAGGGCAGGCGGCGCACGAGCACCTGCCCGGGCCACGGGTCGCGGCCGGCGCGCTCGACCGTGAACGGGCCGGTGGGGGTGAAGCCCTGCCGCTCGTACCAGCGGACCAGCGCGCCGTCGCCGCCCGCGTAGCAGTCGACCCGGAGCAGGCCGAGACCGCGCTCCCGGGCCAGCTCGGCGGCGTGGGCGAGCAGCCGGCCGCCGATCCCCGCACCCTTGTGCGCCCGGTCGGTGACCAGCAGGTTGACGTACAGCTCGGGTTCGGTGGCCGGCGGCACGTACTCCGTCGCCGCGCCCACCACCAGCGCGCCGACGGGCCGGTCGCCCAGCATCGCCAACCACAGCCCGCCGCCCGTCGCCCAGGCGTCGGCCTGCCCGATGCGTCGCGGATCGGTCGAGGCGGGCTCGGTGCCCCACTGACCGGTGCGGCCCCGCGCCACGAGCCAGGCGGTGGCGTCGTCGAGCAGCCGCAGGACGGCGGGCGCGTCGGCCGGGCCACCGGGACGCAGGACGAGGTCGCGCTGCTCGGTCATGACGGACATGCTGCTACAGCGAAGGGGCTCGATGCGCTTCGGCGCGGGCGGGCCGGCTGGCGTCGACCCTCGACGCCAGGGGCCAGGCCGGGGTGGCGGTTTCCCGCGCTCGTGCTGTCGGGCTGACGTCGTAGCCGGTTCACCGCTCTGGGCGACAGTCGCGCCGGGCGGTCAGGGCGTCCCGTCCGAGCCGCCGGAGCTGGCGTCGTGCATCGTGCCGGGATCCCCGCCGTACCCCTCGCCGCGGAGGCTGCCCCGCCCCCGGCGCCGTCCGTCCCGGCGGGACTGCCGGATGGCCGTGCGCGCCGCCGCCAACGCCGCGTCCCGCCCGGCGGGCGGCGACGCCCGGCGCCTGCGTAGCAGCACGACCAGGACGAGGGCGGCGACCGTCACCGCGATCCCGGTCAGGGTCCATCCCATGGCATCCATGGCCGTGATGGTAGGCGGGCTCCGCCAGGCTCCGGGCCGGCTGATCGCGGTCAGGGCGCTGCCGGCGGCCTGTCCTCGGTGGGCGCGACGAGTCGTTCCCGGCGCGACCCGCCGAGCAGGTGTCGGGCGGTGCGACCGGGGCGGCCGACCGCCGAGCGGGTCCGGGGGGGGGGGCGCCCGGCCCCCCCCCCCCGGGGCCGAGTGCGGGGCGGGCGCGGCCGGTTAGGGGAGCC